>JAGVHP010000065.1 GCA_020056515.1 Candidatus Shapirobacteria bacterium | reverse complement strand
TTACCGCGTCCGAATTTCTCGTCTTCATGGGTCAACTCTACCCCCACTGCTACCACCAATCCTTTCTTTCCGTTCCTCTCCTTAATCAACGCATTTTTTCTTAAAAATCCCGCTTCTGCCACCATCTTTAAAGCATCTGTTGCTCCATCTACCCCATCCAGGCTTGCAATCGATCCGCCACTTGTCATCACTGCCGCACAATTACTTAATATTTCTGATTTGGACACTCCTCTTACCGCTCCAGTTATATCGATTTCTTTTTGCCAAGTATGTGGCTGACTCGCCTCCAACGCTATGCTGTTCATTTGAACCTCTAACCTACCAATACCAAGCAATAAACTCATTATTTTTATTAACCCTTAACCACCAATACTACCACCCTTTTTTACAAAAATATAATTTTGATATCTTGACCTACTAGTATGTCTTGTGATTAAATGATTTTAGTTAAATATTGATTTGATACAAGAGGAGCCACCAAATGGACGAACAAAGTACATCAGAGAACCAATCTGTATCTCAAAAACCCGCCCAAAAAAAAGTTAATGGAGTCAGTATCGACAACCTTCCCGACCTTCTGACTGTCGCCGAAGTCGCCGATCTTCTCCGTGTCAGCAAGTTGACTATCAAACGCTGGGGAAAAAGAGGTAAACTGCCGGCTATCCGCATCAATGCCCGGGGAGACCGTCGCTACCGCAAGGAAGCCGTTCTCTGGCTGTTGGGAATCCAAAGCGAATAAAATTTTTCCTGCCAAATAACTTAGCCTAAAGGGCGGTTAGATTAACTTCTAACTGCCTTTTTTGGATATTTACGAGTTACTCTTTACCAACTCCGCCACTCCCTGCTTATATTCTTCATAAGCCGCTTCTTTCTCCAAAACCAACTTCCGCAATAGTGCAATTGTCGACTCCACTGCTTTTTTATCACGGCTATTGATAATCACCTCACAGGACAATCTCTCCTCAGGTGTTTGAAAACCTGCCAGCTTCACCAAATCTAAAGCCTCCCTTACTAGCTCATCACCGGCTAAATCACTTAGTACTTGATCCATCCAAACCTCCTTGATTATTAACCGGTAGTGCCTTGTCAATAAGTGGAGCCGCCCAGGAAACTGGTAATCCCGGAATCAGGGATACTGCCGCCTTTACAATACCTCTCGTTTTCAAATTCGGGTCTCCGTCTTCTTGTCCTCTCCTCCACTCGTCAATTCCATTAACAGCCACCATCACATCGGCTACACTATACACACCCGGAATAATTGGTATCGCTGATGCTACAGCCAGAAGACCAAACTTTCCCTCAACTCTATTTGCTACTTCAGTTAGACCTCCCCAAAATGATTTTCCGGCCTCGTCCACTCTATCACCATACTTATTTTTTAATTCCAACACCCTCTCCTGTAATGGGGCAAGTACTTCCCCAACTCCCACCGTCCTACTTTCATCATCTCTGTCACCAATAGCCATATATACCATACTACAATTTCACATCCTCTTAAGTCAACACCCTTCCCCTCGAAGTTCTTTTAATCAATCCCTTTTTCATTAGGAATGGTTCATAGACATCAGTAATAGTTTCAATATCCTCCGTCAGTGCCGCGGCAATATTCTCCACTCCCACCGGTCCGCCGTCATATTGTTTTTTGACCACCTCCAAATACTTCCTATCCGCATCAGACAAACCCATTTCATCTACTCCTAATTTCTCCAGAGCTATCTTGGCGCTTTCCAAAGTAACCACTGCCTGCCCGCCTGACTGTCCTACTGTCGGCGGGTTTATTTGAGCATAATCCCTCACCCGCCGTAACAACCGGTTGGCTATCCGCGGCGTTCCTCTCGCTCTTCTGGCAATTTCTTCCGCCGCCGCCTCATCTATTTTTATTCCCAACACTTTAGCTGTCCGTTTTATTATCTCAGCTAAATTGATTTCATCATAAAAGTCAATCTGTTCCACCAACCCAAACCTATCCCTCATTGGTCCTGATATTAATCCAATCCGGGTTGTCGCTCCAACAATTGTAAATTTTTGTAAATTTAATCTCACTGTCCGGGCCGATGGACCTTTCCCCAGCACTATATCCAGGGCAAAGTCCTCCATGGCGTTGTACATTGTCTCTTCAACTATTTTGTTTAACCGGTGAATCTCATCAATAAACAACAAATCACCTTTTTTCAAACCGGTAAAAATTGACGCCAAATCTCCCGCTCTCGTCAGTGCCGGACCGGAGGTAATTTTTATATTTGATCCCATTTCTTTAGCCAAAAGCATCGCCAATGTTGTTTTTCCCAACCCCGGCGGTCCATAAAAGAGGGTGTGATCCAGTGCCTCTCCTCTCTCCCTGGCCGCCCGAATAAAAATTTGCAACTGCTCTTTTAGTTTTTTCTGCCCAATAAACTCACTTAATTTTTTTGGCCGCAGGGTCAACTCTACTTCCTTATCAATTTTGTTTAGTTTCGGGTCTAAATATTTGTCTGTCATTTTATATTTTGTAAACACCAGTCCAATCTCTCCTCCAAACCCACCTTCTCTTTGGGTAATCTTTTTACTACCCCCTCAACTTCTCTTCTCTCAAACCCCAGTTGTTTCAAACTTAAAACTAAATCATCCTCAAGTAGGGGTAAATTATCCTTCAAATTCAGTTCTCCCAACCCCCCAATTTTGGACTTGAGATCCACAATAATCCGCTGGGCTGTCTTTAGGCCAATTCCTTTTATTTTTTTAAAAAAGTCTACATCCGCCTCCCCAATTGCCTTAATTATTTCCAAGCTATCAGCACCTCCGGAGATTTGAGTTGCTGTTTTTGGCCCCACTCCCGACACTGTCAAAAGCATTTTAAACAAATCCAAGTCTTCTCTGGCTTTAAATCCAAACAGTCGAACATCGTTTTCACTCACCGCCATATGGATATACAGCTTTACTTCATCTCCAATTGATAATTGATAATTGATAATTGATAATTGAACCTCATACCCCACCCCGTTCACCTCCACTTCAACCTGTCTTCCCCTCACCCATCCCACTTTTCCTCTTAAGCTGGAAATCATAACTCATAATAACACGACCAAAACCCGAATCATTCTATTTTCATTGTAAACCCATGAGTTAATGCCACTGCCACCGCATCAGCCGCATGCGACGGCTGAATCACCCTATCTAATCCCAAACATGTTCCCACCATCTGTTCTACCTGCCCTTTTTCCGCTCTCCCATATCCGGTTAACGCCATTTTTACCTGCAGGGGAGTATATTCCGCTACCATTATTTTATTATTCATTCCACATACTTTTACCACTCCGATTGCCTCCGATACCTTCAGAGCTGATTTGGCATTTTTAGCAAAAAACATCGATTCCACCGCCATCTCTTTAACCCCATACTTTTTGATTATTTTCTCCACCCCACCATATATATCTTTTAACCTGTCTTCGCTTTTTATCTTAATCACCCCACAATCAACCAATTTGTAATTCGTAATTGATAATTGATAATTAATTACTGCCCATCCAGTGTTCTCTAATCCTGGATCAATTCCCAATATCACTTCTCTACCTCCACTACTTTTCTTTCAATTTCATTACCCCTAATCACCAGTTCAGTATAGCGCGGACTTTGGGTGTTTCGCTCTCTAGAAATTGCCCCCACTATATCAGTCCTCATCCCATCCAGTTCGTAAGAACTCGCATAATGCAGATGCCCGGCTTCAATCCGCCTCACCCCCGTGTTTACCAGCAACTTTAATAACTTTCCAGCTTCTGCCGTTACATTAACGTTATTCTCCCCCATCAAATGGGTCGAAAAATTGTGATTAAGCGGCATATGCATCACCGCTATACATATCAATCGTCGACATTCCGCCGTTTCGTTTTCTATCCATCCCCATTGTATTAATCCTAAACCCCGATAACTACTATTGTCAATTAAAATTAGCTTCAAATTATCAATTTTTATTACCTGATACCGACGCTCAAAAACACCATCATAAATATTCTTCCCTCTCTCGCTTCGATAGGCATCATGATTTCCCGGCACTACCGCGTATTTCATCCCACTTTCCCCTAACTCCTTCTTTGCCACCAGTAGTTCTTCTTTCTTGCCATATATAGTCATATCTCCCGCCACCAACAACAAATCATTACCATTTTTTTTAATCGCTTCCGCTGCCCTTAAATATTCCTCCCAATCATTATGAATATCAGCTACTATGGCTAATTTTATTAATTTTTTTTCTTTCGTTTTCGACGTTATCTCCGTCCCTTTCTCGACTATTACTTGTTTCCGCCCAATATACACCCAACCTGCCAAACCCAATACTACTACCACCGCCAATATTTTCCACCATTTCATTGATCAATTATATCCTTTTTTCCTCCCACTCTTACTATAGGTCTACCTCTCTTTCCCCCACTTTTCCACATTTCTCCCCATACTATATATATAGAGGATAATATTACTTTATAATTACTGTTTTAGGTATAATAAATCATGGAATTATTGAAAGATATTCCCTTGGTTCCCTACACTACCCTAAAGATTGGCGGTTTGGCGCAGTACTTTTGCCAAGCAACTACCAAAAACGAACTTCTGGCAGCCCTTAATAGCCCCCTCAAACCTAAAACCATTCTCGGAAACGGATCAAACGTCCTCATTTCCGATTCCGGCTTCCATGGTTTGGTCATAAAAAACTCCGTTTCCAAAATAAACTATCTTGATAATTATCAAGTTCTGGTTGGTACCGGTACCTCTCTACCCCTTCTGATCACTGATACTGTCAACCACCACCTCACCGGTTTAGAAGAATTTGCCCATATTCCCGGTACTGTTGGCGGTGCTGTATA
>JAGVHP010000068.1 GCA_020056515.1 Candidatus Shapirobacteria bacterium | reverse complement strand
CGCCAACTGATACCAGCTTTTCAAATTAATGAAAGTTTTAAATTTAACAGTGATTTTATGGGAGTAAATTTGGTGGCGACTCCGGCTAAAATATTTGAGAGGGGAATGAGTTTGGCGATGATAGTATCCCTAGTGTTATTGCTGGGATCGGCAGTTTTGCAGTATTTTAGTAGTAAATTGATGATGCCCAGCCCCAAAACAGACAAAATGGTAGTGAAGGAGACAAAAGATAAAGAAGACGACATGATGGGGATGATGAGAACACAGTCAATGTATATGATGCCAATAATGACGGTGTTTATCGGTTGGAGTTTTTCAATCGGAATGCTACTTTACTGGTTTGTTAACAGTTTGGTGATGTTGGGGCAACAGGTATTAGCCCTAAAAAATGGATAACAAAGAAAGAAATAAAACGATATTAGAATGTACCTGTGAGCTTCTAGAAAAATTGAATCAAGAAGTAGATAATGCTTTTGTGGAAGATATTGATGGTGAGGAACCACAAGTGTTAGTCAGTTTGACGGTGAAAAACCCCGGCGGATTAATAGGTATGAGGGGAAGAAATTTGGCGGCATTGCAGCTGGTGTTGTCACTGATTGTCCGGGTACGATTGGGAGAGTGGGTAAGAGTGCTTTTGGATATTAACAACTACCGAGATGAACAGAAAACCAGACTACAAACAATGGTTAAAGAGTTGGCCCAAAAGGTATTGGACACCGGTAAGGAAGTATCAATGACCAGCATGAGCTCATATGAGCGAAGATTGTGCCATATGGCGGTGCAGGAAATAGGGGGAGTGGTGAGTGAATCGGAAGGCGAGGGGGAAATGAGGCATATTGTGATTAAACCTAAATCCCCCGTCACTGCGTGACACCCCCTTTGAGGAAAGGGGGCTTTTATTTGTGTTAAGATGGGGGCGTGGAGAGGTTTTGGGAAAGAATTGAAAAAATAGCCTTATTTTTGTTTTTGTTGGCAATACCAACTCAACTGGGGCGACACTTTTGGCCGGAGTGGAGCCAGGTGATGGGGATAAGAGTAGATTATTTATCCCCTACTCTGTATCTAGTAGATATTTTTTGGGTGATATGGATGGGGACAAAATCTAGGTCACTTAAGTATTTTAAGTTAGTTAAGTTACTTAAGAGGAAAGAAAATTGGGTTTTTGTTGGAGTAATGGCGGTGAATATTGTTCTAGCCGGAAATAGGTGGGTGGCGGTGTACCGGTGGGCAAGGATAGTCCAGTGGATGATAACTATTAAGTTAATTACGAATTACAAATTACGAATTACGAATTATTTAAGATGGATTATTCCTATTTGGGTGATTACGGAAAGTTTATTAGGGTTGGCGCAGATATTAAACGGTGGAAGTATGGGGGGGATTTGGTACTGGATTGGAGAGAGAAGGTTTAGTTTTAGTAGTATCGGGATTGCTCAAATGAGCCTATTTGGAGAAGGATTATTGCGGGCTTATGGCAGTTTTTCTCACCCAAATAGTTTGGCGGGATTTCTTTTAATTGTCTGGTGTTACTGGCAGAGGAATAAAAATAAAAATTTTAACTATTGGATTGTTTATTGGATGGCAATATTGGGAATAATAATAAGCGGCAGCAGGTGGGTGTGGGGAATAACCACAATTTTAATTATTAATTACGAATTAAAAATTACGAATGAAAGAAATATAAAAATAATTTTAGGAAAAGTAATGGTGACGGTAGGATTAGTGGCGATAGTATTGGGGGTGGTGTCAACAAATTACCGTTTAGGAGATTTTTTTGCAGGATGGGATAGTGACAGTCTGAATAAAAGGAAAACTTTGTTTGTGGCAGGAATAAAGATGGTGAAAGAAAATCCCCTCTTGGGAATCGGGGAGGGAAATTTTGTAGTGAAATTACCACAATTTCAAAAAAGTAACAGTTATTTTTGGCTGCAACCAGTGCATAATATATTCCTTTTGGCCTGGGCAGAAATTGGGATATTGGGGGTGATAGCAATAGGATATAAGTTAGTTAAAAGTCTTGGGTATCCAAAGTTAATAAAAAATAAGAAAAATTGGGTGATATTGGGGTTAATAGTAATGACTGGCATGGTGGATCATTATTGGTTAACACTACCCCAAAATAGCTGGTTATTGGCAGTGGTTTTAGGGATAATATAAATCCCCCGGTCCGATACAAGATCGGACCACCCCCTTTGAGGAAAGGGGGTTAAAATAGTTTAGATAAACATATGAAAATACCTTTAATTAACACCGTAGTACAGATATTGGGAAAGATATTAATGCTTCTAATTTCCCTGGTAACAACAGGGATGTTGACCCGGGGTTTAGGGGTAGCGATTTACGGTGATTTTATATTGATAACTTCAATACTCATACTTTTTGACGGTTTGGCGGATATGGGGACACGGATAATTGGGGTTCGGGAGGCGTCGGGACAGGAAACGCTTGATGGAAAGAAAAAAATTTGGATAAATATGGCAATCCTGCGGATAATTTTAGCAATAATAAGCTGGGTATTGGCGTTGATATTGGCCTGTCTTTGGGCGAACCTAAGGCAAATACGGGAAGCGGCTATTTTTGGTTTCAGCATGATTGTGTTTACCTCAATTGCCGGAAGCTTGGAGATTGTTTGGCAGACGGAGCAAAAGATGTATAAGAAGGTAATGGTGGAAGTACTGTTTCCAGTTTTGTTTTTGATTGTGTTTTACCAGGCGGGAACAAAAATAGGCCTATCGGGGGTAATGGGTTTGTATTTAATAGCCCGGATAGTGACACTGGTGCTGGGTTGGCAACAAGCGGGAATAAAGGTTGAAAGGAAAATGGTCGATTCTAAATTAATTAAAAAACTGTTAATATCGAGTTTGCCAATGGGACTGTATCTGCTGATTTTTTCAGCTTATGATCGGGCAATTGATTCAATGATGATTTCAAAATTCTTGGGTCAGGCCGAGGTGGCTTGGTATGGGCTGGCCTACAAAATTTATGGAGCGCTACTTTTGCCGGCTTATTTTTTAGTAAGCAGTATTTTTCCGATTATATCTTCGAAGGAATCCGGGAAAAGAAGAGTTTTTTGGATATCAGCCCTGTTTTTGATGTTGGGAGCAACCGGAGTGATACTGATGGTCGAACTCGGGGCGCCTTTAGTGGTTGGGTTGTTGGGAGGAGATCAATTTTTGCCGACAGTGAAGGTATTGAGATGGTTGATAGCAGCAGTAATTTTTTCTTATTTTGGTCACTTAATAGGATTTAGTTTGATTTCCAGAAATGGTCAGAAAGAAATGTTGAGATTGGGAATAGTGGTACTAATATTTAACTTTTGTTCAAATCTGTGGGCAATACCGCGTTTTGGGATGATGGGGGCGGCTGGGGTAACTATTGCGACTGAGGCGTTGGGAATGGGAATGATGGGCTTGGCATTGAGAAAAAAACTGTAAATATTGATATATACTTGGGTTCTATATACTGACATTCCTCACATCAAATAACCATAGTAATAACGATTTTTTTAGCTTTAGTCTTGAGTACTGACAATTTTTCACGTTAAGAGATACACTAAAGACGAGTAATGACATATTTTTAAATTTATCTCCGCAATATAACCGAAGGTTTACCGCATGAGTTTATTAAACTTTTAATCTAAAATGATGATATGGATAGAAATTTGCCAATAGCAGTAATTAACGGAGGAGATAATTTTTTGGCAAAAAGACTGTCAGATAGTCTGAAAGAAAGAGGAATGAGAGTGGAGATAATAGGTGAAACAGTGGAAAATATGGGTGAAATAGAGGAGCAAATAAGATATATTTTTGATTTTGAAGGAAATGAAAACGTCTGGAAAGAAGCAGAAGAAAGTGGGGTGAAATTGTGTGTGGTCAATATTAGTAAAAAGGAAGAAGCCGAGATGATATGGAGAAAGATTTCGGGGGTTTCCGGTGACTGGCGGTTGGTGGTGGGGATAAATGTTTATGGAGCAGGAATGGAGAGGGTGGGGTTTTTGGGAGAGGCTATGGCGTCGGCAGCCGGAAATAAAAATCTGAAATTGCCGAAACTTGGGGATAAGTTTAGACTGGTTTATGTCGAAGATATGGTGGAAGCAGTTATGCGGGCCTGTATTTTGTCGGGGACAGCAGCAGGTCTTTTTTGGATAGCCGGAGACGAAACGGATTCGAAGGAATTGGCAGAAGTGTTGGTAGATGAAGCTAAAATGACAAGACTGAGTGTAATCTCGGAGGAGATGGACGTAGAAGAGATTGAGGGGGAGAAGGTGGAGGAGACCAGAAAGATTTTGGGATGGAAACCGGAGGTGACGCTTCGGGAGGGGATTAGGGAAACAGTTAGGGATTTTATTATGAGGGCGGATGAGGAGGGGAGAAAATCTCAAAAATCAAAAATAAAAAATAAAAAATACAAGAATGTTGAGGAGAAGAGAGAAAAATTTCAGGAGGTGGTGGTGGAGGAAATAGATGAGAAGATTAGAAGATTAGAAGATGAGAAGTATGAAAATATTAAAGATAATCCTAAAGATGGGGAGATTGTGGAGGGGGATGTGGATGAAGAAGAACTAATGGAGGAAGAGCCAGTAATAGGGAAGAAGTTTGGATGGGAAGAGGTGGAGATAAAACCATTGATAAAAAAGAAAGAAGTCGAGATAAATTACGAAAACCAAGAAGATAATATCTCAATTAAAAACGATTTTAATATAGAGAAAAAGAGATTGGGATGGGTGAAGAAAATTAAGTGGGTGGGAGTGATAGCGATTTTGGTAGGCGTGATAGGGGGGATATTGTCTTGGCCGGTGGTGGGGGTGTTGGGAGTGGTATTGGGCTTAGAGGGGCCGTTTAAGTTAATTGAAGAGAATAGAATCAGTGAGGCATTGAAGCTGGTGGTAGCAAATACGGAAAAAAACAAAAAGGCAAGTGATTTTTTGGATGATTCAGGGTTGGGGAAATGGCCTATATTTAACAGGGTAAAAGAGTTGTCAGGAATAGCGGAGGGGGCGCTGGAGATTGAGGGAAAACTAATAACTTTGGTAACAACGACGGAGAAAATTAATAAGGCGGTGTTTGAAGAGGGGGAAATTGACTGGACAGGGGAATTCCTGAAATTAACTGAGAATTTGGAAGAAACAGAAATTAAAGCAGGGATGTTGGCCGGGAGGCTTTTTGAAGTAAAAAGATGGATACCGGGAAGATGGAAACCGGAGGTGGAAGGAGTAATTGGGGCCATTAGTGAAAAATTGGAAATAGCGGGAAAGTTTAGAGATCTTTCGGAAACCCTGCCGGAAATTTTGGGTTTGGATGGGAAAAGGAGGGAGTATATGGTGTTGCTGCAGAATGAAATGGAAATAAGGGCGACAGGGGGGTTTATTGGCTCATACGCCATTTTAAGTTTTGAGGGGGGTAAGTTGCTGTCTTTTGAGGTAAAGGATGTTTATGAGGCTGACGGGCAACTTAAGGGCCACGTGGAGCCACCGGAGGAAATAAAAAAATACTTAGGCGAAGCGGGTTGGTTTATGAGAGATGCCAATTGGCAAGTAAGTTTTCCGCAGGCGAGCAGGGGAATTCAGTGGTTTTTGGAAAAAGAGACGGGGAGAAAAGTGGACGGAGTAATCGGGGTAGATTTGGCGGTGGCCAGAATGATTTTGGGAGTGACCGGAGAAATATACGTGCCTGATTTTAAGGAAAAAGTGAATAAAGATAACTTGTATGAACAGGCAGAATTTTGGTCGGAAACAAATACCTTTCCCGGTTCGACCCAGAAAGCGAGTTTCTTAGGAGGACTGGGGACACAGTTATTTGAAGAAATAAAAAGCCTAAAGACTACTAAAAGATGGGAATTAATAATAGGAATGGTGGAAATGTTGGATCGAAATGAGATTCAACTGGGATTTAACCATTTAACGACAGCAGGAGCGATGGCTGAGGTGGGTTGGGACGGATCGGTATATGAAGGGAAGTGCAGTGACCCCCGTTGCTATGCTGATTATTTGTACGTGGTAGAGTCAAATTTAGGGGTAAATAAGGCTAATTATTTTCTATATCGGAACATGGAAGAAAGGGTGGACATAACGGCCGGGTGGATTAAAAGAGATTTGAAAATAAATTACGAAAACACCGCTAAAAGCAGTAATTGGCCGGGAGGAGATTATAAAAATTATTTAAGGGTTTATTTGCCAAAAGAGGCGGAGGTAACCGAGATAGGGATGGGGGAAGACGGGGTAATAAGAACTATTCCGATGGTTTCGGTTAAAATGCGGGAGATTTACGGTAAAAAAGAAGTGGGATTTTTGGTAATGGTGCCGATAAGAAAGAAGGTGACGGTGGAGATAAAGTACCAGAGCAACGGGTTGGGGAAGGGGGATAAGTTTTCTTATCTACAATATATTCAGAGGCAATCGGGATTTGGGGATACGACACTGACTACTTTAATTTCGATTCCGGAAGGGTGGCAGCCGGTGCAGGTGACGCCGATGGCGAGCATGAAGGAAGGGAAGTTGTTGTTTAACCAAAAATTGGATAGAGATATAAAGATGGGAGTGGAAATAAGTAAGTGAAAAATTTCATTAGAAAAAAAGAAGATTTTGTATGTGAGAGGTGTGGGGAGAGGGTGGTGGGGGATGGGTATACGGATCATTGTCGTGAGTGCCTCTGGGGGAAACACGTGGACAGAGAGATTCCGGGGGATAGAGAAAGCGAATGTGGGGGAGCGATGGAGCCAATTATGGCGGTTTACAAACAGGAAAAATTTAAAATATTGTATCGATGTATAAAATGCGGGCATGAGTTCTGGGTAAAGGAGGGAAAGGGAGATAATAGAGAAAAGCTGGTGGAATTGGTCAAATAAAAGTTTTTATGTTAAAATGTGTCATGAGAAAAGCGTTAGTATTGGAGCGTGGTCATGTTATGACGGTAGAAGAGGTGAGGGAAAGCGCGATGGGGGCACAAGCGAGAGGTGAAAAAAAAGTGAGAGCTCAAGCTGCAGAATCTATCGCTGTGGGTGAAGGTAACCCTGATTGGTTGATGTTGTTGAGAGTGAAGAAAGCAGAAGAGAAGAAGACCGGTGAATGATATAATCGGAAGATGATGGAATTTTTGAAGAAATTGTGGCCGAAAAAAGCAGACAAGGAAACAAAAAAAACGGCAAAAAGTAACGGGATTCCAAAGGAAGTGTTAGACAAACTACCCCCGGGGGTGAAGATCCGGAAAATTGAAATCGGGCCGTCGCAGATTTTGCGGGGTTTAATTACCATGTTGGTTATCTATTGGGTGATATCAACCTTGCTGCAATTGTTGATTGGCGATTCGGTGGCTAAGGTGAGTTTGTCGGAAGCGTTGGCGGCAATTAAAGAGAATAAAACCGAGGAAGTAGTGGTAATGGATAATGAAATTTTGGTTAAGTTAAAAGATTCTGGAAAGACATTGGTGGCATCGAAGGAAACCAGCACTTCGATGGCGGAAATAATTCAGCGGGAAGGAATTGATGTGTCGAAAATTAAGTTTAGGGTGGAGAACCGGTCGGGGTGGAAGATGTTGGGAGATGTTTTTAATCTGTTTTTGACGGTGGGAGTACCGATTTTGTTTATTTTGTGGTTTTTTAACCGACAGACAGGACAAGGGGGGGCGGGAGGAATGTTTGGGTTTGGGAAATCGACGGCAAAACTGTTTATTAAGGGCAAACAAAATTTGAAATTTACTGATGTGGCGGGGGTAGAGGAAGCAAAAAAAGACCTGGAAGAAGTGGTGGATTTTTTGAAAAACCCGGAAAAATACCACAAAATTGGTGCCAGAGCCCCTAAGGGAGTATTGTTGGTCGGACCATCAGGGGTGGGAAAAACACTACTGGCTAAGGCGGTGGCCGGGGAGGCTAACGTACCGTTTTACGCCATGGCGGGGTCGGAGTTTATGGAAATGCTGGTTGGGGTGGGGGCGAGCCGGGTACGGGATTTGTTTGCCACTGCCAAAAAAGCGGGTAAAGCCATTATTTTTATTGACGAAATTGATGCGATTGGAAGAGTCCGGGGTGGGCTGGACGGTGGACACGGGGAAAGAGAACAAACTTTGAATCAAATATTGGTGGAAATGGATGGATTTGAAGCTAATACGGCGGTGGTGGTGTTGGCGGCGACCAATAGAGGCGATTTACTGGATCCGGCACTGATGCGGCCGGGACGATTTGACCGAAGAGTGATACTAGAAATGCCTGATTTGCCGGCCAGAATTGAAATATTAAAAATACATGCGAGAGGCAAACCATTTGATAAATCGGTCGAATGGGAGAAAGTGGCCAGAAGGACAGTAGGATTTTCTGGCGCTGATATTGAAAATATGCTGAATGAATCGGCAATAAAGGTAGCACGGGAAAACCGAAGCGAGATAACCATGGCTGATATTGAGGATTCGGCGCTGAAGGTAAAGTTGGGATCGGAAAAGAGACGGGACCAGAGTGAAGAGGATAAAAAAATGACGGCTTATCATGAGGCCGGACACGCAGTGGTAAATTATGTGGAAGGACTGGACCCGGTAACCCGGGTGTCAATTATTTCCCGGGGAATAGCCCTCGGATATACCTTGGTGCCACCGAAGAGAGATGAGATTCATCAAACCAAGTCAAAGCTTCTGAAACAAATGGCAATGATGATGGGGGGAAGGGCGGCAGAGGAAATGGTGTTCGACGATATTACCACCGGTGCCAGCAGTGATATATCACAGGCCACCAGAATAGCCCGGGAAATGGTGGTGGAGTGGGGAATGGGGGATCTGGGACCGGTTAATTTTGGACCACAGATAGATCTGAATGACTGGGGAAAAGCCTGGATGGAGCCAAGTAAAGTGTCGGATCAAATGCAGTCGAGGGTGGATGAGGAGATTAAAAAATTAGTAAATACTGCTTTTGAGGCAGCTAAAAAAATAATTAAGGAAAACAGGAAGAAATTGGACAAGTTGGCAGCAGAACTGCTGGAAAAAGAGAGTTTGGATGAGAAGGAGTTTGAGGAGTTGATGAAGGGATAGGTTTCGTTTTTTAAGTACTTTAATCGTTGACAAGTCGGTGGTTTTAGTACTAAAATAGGTTATGAAGATAAAAAATATCAAAGAGATTGAGAAGTTTTTACCAAAAAGACAGATAGATAGGGAAATTCGCCAGTCTTTAGTAAAAGGTTTAACACAAAAAGAAGTGATGATTCTATTCGGTCCGAGACAAGTGGGTAAAAGTGTGGAAGTGTGGAAAATGATTGAAGGTTTGTTGAGAACCGGGGGAAGTGATATTTTTTATTTTAATTTTGACGTGTTGCCAATAGAGGTGTCCGATCCGGAAGAGTTTTTAAGGTGGATAAAGTCAATGTCAGGTGAAGGTAAAATCTATGTTTTTATAGATGAAGCTCAGAGGCTGGCTAACATTGGCCGGTGGATAAAGTATTTGTATGACCTAAAGACGGGAATTAAATGGGTTTTAACCGGTTCGGCATCACTTGATCTGAAAAATAGGACAAAAGAATCGTTGGTGGGAAGAAAAATCGAGTATTTTTTGGAACCTTTAAGCTTGAGGGAAATTGTTAAAGACGGGAACATGGAATTGGGGAAGGTGGAAAAGGATTTCGAAGGGTTAAACCAGAAATTAAGAGAATATTTGGTGTTTGGCGGTTATCCCGGGGTGGTGACAATTACTGGCCTGGATGAGAAAAAGCAAAAATTAGCAGATATATCAGAAACTTATTTAATTTCAGATATCAGTCAAATGTATGGGATTGAAGACAAGCAAAACTTAAAGATGGTGGCAATATATTTGGCGGAAAATATTGGGGGAATATTGAGCAAAGATAATCTGTCCAATTTGACCGGTATCGGGAAACATGAAGTAGTTAAATGTCTGGAGGCATTAGAGGGAGGATTTGTGGTCAGAAAAATCAGGTCTTTTGCTAAGGATAAAACCAAAGAGCTGACACACAGGTCTAAAGTGTATTTTGAGGATTTGGGGATAAGAAATGCACTTTTAGGAAAACTCTCTTCCGAAAAAATACTAATGGATAGGGGGAAATTGTTTGAAAACTTGGTTATCAAAATGCTTTCAGAAAAATGGGGGTGGGAAAACATTAAGTATTGGCGAACAACAAATCAGACAGAGGTGGATGCGGTGGTGATAAAAGCTGAAGGAAGAATTGAGGCTTATGAAGCAAAATACAGCCAATTAAAATCAATGCCGAAAAATTTAGTTAGTTTTGGGCAAAGATATGGGCAGATTTTGGACAAAACAGAGGTGGTTTGGTCGGGGAACTGGTGGAAGGTGTGAGTTTGGATGAGAAGGAGTTTGAGAAGCTGATGAAGGGATAAGTGATGGATTATAGGTTTGTTGGGATGATATCTGGGATTGACAATGCCAAACTACAATGTAAAATGGAAGTATAATCATTTAATTACGCGTAAATATGGGATTATACTCACGATATTTGGAAAGTCAGGTACAAAAGTACTTTTTTAAGGGGAAAGTGTTGGTATTGGTTGGGGCAAGACAAGTTGGCAAAACAACTCTGATGAAAATGATGTTGGAAAAATATAAGAATGTGCCAGTTTTACGAATTGATGGTGAAAACCCAGCGGATAGAGAACTTCTAGAAGACAGAAGTTTGGAATATTTAAAGCAGGTGGTGGGAGAGTCAAAGATTTTGATAGTGGACGAATCGCAGAAAATTGGTAGGATCGGCCAAAGTTTAAAGTTATTGGTGGATTTTTATGGTAAAGATCTACAAATAGTTGCCAGTGGTTCATCGTCTGTTAATCTCTTGGATCAAACAAAAGAACCGTTGACCGGTAGAAAATATGTGTTTGAGGTGTTTCCTTTGTCTTTTGGGGAACTGTCGGAAAAAGATGGAAATTATTGGCGTAAAGAATTAAACAGTTTGTTTATTTATGGGAGTTACCCTGGGGTGGTAACGAGTGAAACTTTACAGGAAAAAAGGAAGTTATTATTGGAGATTAGTGGTAGTTATTTATATAAAGATATTTTGGAATATCAAGATGTGAGAAACCCCGAAATGTTGAGAAAACTTCTAAAGGCACTGGCATTACAGGTGGGCAGTGAAGTCTCCTACAATGAATTGGCGAGTCTTTTGGGGATAGATAGGGGGACAGTGGAAAGATATGTAGACCTTTTAGAGAAAAGTTATGTCATTTTCCGACTGTCACCTTTGACAAAAAATAAGAGAAGGGAGATAGGTAAGTCTCGGAAAATATACTTTTGTGATTTGGGTATTAGAAATGCATTATTGAATAATTTTAGTGAGGTTGATGTTAGGACTGATATAGGTGCTTTGTGGGAGAACTTGATGATAATTGAAAGAATGAAATATAGGGCAAGTCAGGAGAAGTATGTCAATCAATATTTTTGGCGGACTTATGACGGAAAAGAAATTGATTTGGTCGAGGAGGAGGGAGGTAAGCTAAGAGGTTTTGAATTCAAATGGGGAAATAAAGCTAAAGTTAAACAAGAGGGTGGGTTTGAGAAAGTAGTGATGGTGAATAGAGAAAATTATGGGGATTTTGTGGGAAGCCCAAATTATCGATTATGGGATGGAGGGAGATTTAGGAAAATTGGTGGAAAATGAGTGATATAATTTGAGTATGAGTAAGGAAGAAGCAATAAAATTATGGCTAAATGGGGCAAAGCGAAGTAAAGAGATGGCGGAAGACAGTTTTAGTATGGGACATTTTGATTGGAGTTTGTTTTTCTGGCAACTGACGTTGGAAAAGGTACTGAAAGCAATTTTGGTTAAGAAAGGGAAAGACGCGGTGATGATTCATGATCTGTTACGATTGTCGGAAAGGTGTGGGTTGAAGGTGGCCGAAGAAGAAAAGGACCAGCTGAGAGCAATTACAACTTTTAATACTGAAGCTAGATACGAGAATGAAAAATATGCTTTTTATAAAATAGCAACGAAGGAATATGCTGTTGTTTGGGTAAAAGTTTGCAAGATGTTTTTTGATAAATGGTTACGGAAGGAGCTGGTATGAGCAAGAAATATTTAATAGCGGCCAGCAAATATGCGAAAAAAGTAGGTGATTGTGGTATTAAGATATGGGCGATGTATTTGTTTGGATCCCGAGTGAAGGGAACCAATCGACCGGACAGTGATTTGGATGTGTGTGTGGTTTCTGACGACTTTACTAATAATATGGTGGAAAACAGGGTGAGATTGATGAGATTGGTCGGAAAGAAAGACCTGCTGATTGAACCACATCCGATGAAGATCGAGGATTTTAAAGATAAATATAACCCACTAGCGGTAGAAGTGAAGAGGACCGGGGTGAGGGTGGTGTAAATTTTTGTAATGGATTATAGGTTTTTGGAATGGTAAAATTGGGTATGGCAGAAGCACAAAGATCAATTGAAGCGGCAATGACAAGTGCGGAGCATGCATACGGTGAAGATTGGAAACACCAAGTAGAGGTTAGAGCGGACAAGGTGACAAGGAGAATCTTGAATGAGGGAGATGAAACAAGAAGGGAACAGGCGGTTTTGGATTTAGTTCATGAAACGACGGGTTTAAATAGTGCAGTTGAGTTTGTGGGGGCGATTGAGGCTAGTCCACGTAATCCGGATTTATTTTTAGGCAGAGAAGAGTTATCCCAGTGTATTGCGATGGCATTGTCTCAGGGAAGTGCAGAACAACAAGCAGCACTAGCCAGTGGAGACGAAGCGAGGATTTATGAACAGTTGCCGGGATCATTGGCGGTGATAGCACGGGATGTAAGAGATGTGGTGGTTGAACCGGAAGTAGGCGAGAGAATAAATGAAATGGAGTTTTATTTGTCTGAAACCCCAGGGTCACCGAAGGATGATGCCAGAATAATCGAGAAAACGATTGATGGAATAAGGAAATGGATGGATGAAAGCGGGGTTGAGAGGGGTGACAAAAGGAGAGGAGGAACAATGAGGGTAGTGGGGATGCTACAAATAAGAGGAAACCAATTAATGGAAGAGAGTGAGCCGGCACCGACGAGAGGAGGGAGAAGAGAAAGAGGAAGAAGAGGAGAAAGACCACCTGAGATACCTCCAGGTCGTCCACCATTAGACCAAGAGGGTGAAGAACCAGGGGAGTGGAAAACAGGTAATAGTTGGGATATGTCGTATGAAGACTTTGTTAGACATGAGAGGAAGCAAATGGACCCAAATTGGTATTCTTCAAGACCACCAGAGTGGTTTAAGGAAATGAGTGAGGAGGAAAAGGAACTAATAGAGGTAAGAATAAAATTGTTGAAGGCAGCTGCAGACAAGAGAGAAGTAAGAAACAAGTTACCAGTAGAAAAATTAAGGGGTGGGGTGGTGCCTGAAATTGATGGTAACGAATTTTCACTTTTATGGGAAAGAATGCCTGGTTTTAAAGAAGCGATGGGTTTTATTGTGAAAGACATTTGTGAGAGGTATGTTGATCCGGCTGATGGAAGAGTATATTTGCGGTTAAAAAATACTAATGGAGTAATGGATCCGGAAGTGTTTAAAATGTTGGACGATTTCAAGAAGCTAAGAGCTATGGTTGCTGGTCAAGTGGCGGAGAAACTTACTGGTCGTGAATCAGTTGCTCGAGAGGTTGATATTGAAGCCGTGTCGGCGGCGTGGAATTTTTTGTTTGTGGGTGATTCGATAGAAGCTTGGGATTATTTTAGGCAATTGAAGCCGACATGGATTTGTAGTGATAAATTGAGAACAGCGTATCACTTAAGATCTAAAGCTCTAGGAAAATGGAGAATATGGAAAGCAAGTGGGGAGTTAGGGGAAGAAGGAGAAGAAGAGCCGTTTGTGTCGACAAACATGGCTGTTTGGGTTTTGGATAGGCTAAAATATGAATCCGGTTTTGCAGATAGAATACTAAGAGGTGATTTGAGGGAAATATTACCTGATACACTAGCCGTTTCAATGATTGAAGCTGCAAAGGTGAAATTGAGAGATGGTACTGAGACTACATTGGCTATGGCTTTATGGGATGGTAGAGCAAATGATGTAGTTATTAACACGAACGACCGAAACGTATTTCAAGTCCACAATGATATGGTGCAGGGAGCCGACTTTTTGGCGGCGGCAATTAAGGGGAAGCAACCCTTGGACATGGCGAAAAATGGAGATGATTGGGTTGGAGCGTATGTGGAATCTACTGGTTTGACTCGACAAGTACCAACTATACCTCAGGAATATATGGAGGGTGGAGTGAAAAAAATTAGATTTACGACACTGCCATGTGTCGATAGGCCGATGTTTATTTGGTCGGTTTTATTGAATTCAATGGGTTTTGATCCATATAGTAAATTTCCGTTGTTACCCGAAAGGAAACTTAATGCCACGTCAAATAATTACGACCTTAGAGTAAAGAACTTAGTTGGTGATATGGCTATTAGGTCGACTGTCAATAAAGAAGAAGTGAGAGGTTTGTTTGGTGCCCGGGGTTTTTGGGAGTACAAGAAAAGGAAATTGGAGAACACGAAAGAAGGGTTTAAAAGAGCAGAGGGTCTTTAGTTACGGGTGTTTTTTCTTTATTAAACCTGTAGTACGAGCAGCGTCTACGCCATATCCTAAAATCCTAGTTAATCTGCCTCCACCAGCCGCTACTCGATCATCAATGACATCACCAGCATATTCGGCTCCAGCTTGAGCAGCAAACTTGGCAGGTTTGGCAACGTCACCCAAACCTTCACCGATGGCTTTACCCCAAGGCGAGGGCTTGATCATAAAGATAAATTCGGGAACCATGGCGGGGAGTTTACTTAAAAGAGCCAGACCAGCGAGGCCGATGGCGGCGCCAAGAATGGCGGGAGTAACGGTGCCACCGAGATTAATAAGACCCGGTGCCCAGACAGCCGGTTGGCCAACACCGGCACCGGAGGTAAAAGAACCCAAACCGCCAACCACAGCATCAACGATAATGTTAATCATGATCAGAACAATGGTAACAACAGGGAATACGGCAACATAGGCAACAACATCGCGAAACCAGGAGCCAAAACCCATTTTGGAATTGGGAAAAGCGCCAAAGGCGATTTCTAAAGGGGCGATAATAATTTTAAAAATTAGGGTGACATAGGTGGTAATTAGACCAAAATAAAGTTTGATAAGCCAGATAGCGACAACGATACAGAGAATAATGGGAATAAGGAGACCGCCAAGGAGACCACCAAGGCCGCCACCAAGGAGACCACCAATGCCGCTTAAAATTCCGTTGCCGGTACCGCCTAGAATAATATTGCCAACACTACCGGCAAAAATACCAAAGATAACACTACCAAGAAGTCCACCCAACGTAACCAGAGCCAACCAACCGGGAAGAGCCCGAAAAGTAAGCAGGTTGAGAGTATTAATGTCAGGATTGGCCAGATAGTGGAAACTTAGAGGTTTGGGGACACCAAAGGCACCAAGTAATTCATCCCACAGGGCTTTGAGAGCGTTGCCAAGATCACTGAGGCCAACGAAGCCACTACCCCAAGACCAAGTAGGAAAGAGAGATTCAGAAAGGGGGATTTTTTTGGCGGAAAAAAGGAGAGCGACAACCAATCCGAGAATAAAATTACCCAAATCAATTATTAATCCGGCGATGGCGTAGCTGAAAGTGACTAGAACCAGGGAAGTAATGATTTGGGGAACGGCTGACTGGATGGTAATAACCGCCTGGGGGCTGATTTTGACCCGAAGAATTATCATGATGCCAATGCCAATGAAAATAAGAGAGGAGAGAACATAGACAATGTTTCTAAAAGAGCGCCAAAGAGGAAGAAGGAATTCGAGACCTTTGAAACCAACACCTTGAGCATAGGCTGGCCTACCTAAGACATTGCTCCAAGATTGGGCAATATATTCGATACCGGAAGCAGGCGGGGAGAAAAGGGAAGCGACCATTTTGGTGCCGGTACCCAGAGCACCGCCCGGGAAGATGCGGGGAACCATGCCGGTAGTGTTGAAAGTGTCAAAAAACTTTTGATCAATAGTGTCTTCGCCGATAAGGGAAGTCCATATTTTGAAAGTGGTACTATCCATGGAGGCACCGGACCAATTTTCGAGAGTGGGACTTTTGGTGGCTTTTTGGGTGTCAAGATATTTATTTTGAAGAGAAGGGGGAGATTGAGCTAAAAGTTTTTGTCTTAAAAATATGGAGGTAAGAACAAAAATAGCAATGAATATTATTTTGAAATATTTCATGTTTTTTTATTCTAACATGTTGGGTCACCAGGCGGCGGGACGTAAAAATTGGCCGAAGGTGGTATAGAGGTCGTTGCCGCGATTAAAAGGGTCGGACAAAGGAAAATCTTTATTGGTATCGGTTTTGCTGGCAAAAGGACGGCCAACTAGATTGTTTTTATTAATTTCCTCGGCCGGGATGAGATTAATAAAGGTGTTTTCGGCCTTGGCAGAATTATTAACAATTTTAGGGTCGTAGGAACTTTTGATTTCATTGGTTTCAGAGTGATCATAACTTTCACCCGGAGCTAAATGTTTGAAAAGACCGAGAACAAAGAGAAGGATAGAAGCCGGAGGGGGTCTGTCGGTGGCGGGAGGGTTAACGGTAGTGTTGTTACAGAGATCAGTACCGGGAAGGGATGGCTGGGAGCCGGGGTTAACCAGAGAGACGACATCTGGAGCCTGATTGGAAAAGAGAGCGGCAGCATTGGGAAGATTACGGTGAAAGACGGTCGGGGAAGGAAGAATTTTCTTTTGAGCGGCAGTATCGTAACCACCGTAACGGGTGACAGTGACTTTATTATCAACATTACCACGAGGAATAGGGTTTAACTGATAAAAAATCAAAAGATAGTCGGCAAGCGAGAGGGGAGAGAAGGGAATGCCGGGAAAGCGTTTTTGAAAACAACCGTAGTCAGAGTTACAGTTGCCATTAAAATAAGCAGCTAATTTGCTAATGATGTCGGAAGGAAAAGTGGTGGGGGAAGAGGTGGCAGAAGGATAGTAGAGAGGCTCATTTCGAAGACCATAAAGGATTTCGGCAACAGTGACCGGACGGCAGGATTTAGGTTTTTGACTGAGTTCAACGCAAGAACCTCCACAACTCCAGACAAGCTGGGCGTCTTGAGTAATAAGATCCTGTTTGTCGGTCTGATTAAGAGAAGAGGCGGCATCAATAAGGAGAAGGCTACGGAGGTAGAGAATTTGGAGGCCTGGAGTTATCCGGTTGGCGGAACCCTGACCGGCCACAGAGAGATCGTGAAAGTTTTTATCAACTGATCCAGAGGAGCAAGAAATGGGACTGCGGGCACTCCAAGTGTGAAAGTTTCGGAAACCATTGTTGGACAGATTTTTAATATCCATTTCCCCGTTCAGATCGCGGGCATCCTGGGCAACAAACTCGTAGATAGGGTTGCCATCAGCATCGGTACCGGTTTGTTCCTGTTTGGGGTCCCAATGGCGGGAAAGTGAGGTGGCCCCGTCACAATTGAGAGGTGTCTCCAGAGTGTTACTGAAGGAATCGTGGCTAATTATTTCCGGAGCCGGGGCGACTTTCGGTGGTTTGCGGACACTTTCTTTTAGGTTTAAAGGCGGGTAAATTAGATCGAGGAGACTGGCGGCAAAAGCAGGGGTGGTGGATAGGAAACAGAGAATAATAGCAAATAGGACAGAGAGCAGGAATCGGCGCATATTAGCCGGGAATGATGAGTTTAGTAACATTGATGCCGGTGAATTTTTGGATAAAGGAAAGAATTAACCAAGAGGCGATGATACCGATTAGGCCAATAATGGCCGAGGTGAGAGTAGAACCGGCCGCGGCGACGGCTTTTTCGTCACCACCACTTGTTAAATATTTAAAACCACCGGAAATAAACATAAAAAGAAAAATAAGTCCGGCAAAAAAGACGATGAATTGAAGAATATTGTAAAAAAGACACTCAACCCCCTGAATGGTGGGAATATCAGTATTGGTTCCCGTACCAACACAGCGACCAGTCCAAGCTTGGGGAGATTGGGCGAAAGTGGGAATGACAGATGTCAAATAACCAATAACAAAAAAGAGAGTAAATACAATGAATTTCATGAGTGAATTATATAATACAAAACCCCCTGTCGGTAAAATCTACCCCAGCCCTCCTTTGAAGAAAGGAGGGAGAAGAAATTAGTTTATT
>JAGVHP010000023.1 GCA_020056515.1 Candidatus Shapirobacteria bacterium | reverse complement strand
TCGCAGCCACTTTTTTAACCCATCAAAAAAGTTTTCGCATTTGGGAGTTTTTTCCTATGCTTCAGACAGTTCAATTTCCTTGGCGTTTCATAAACATTTCCGCCTTTCTTTTTTCCCTTTCCGTCGGATCTCTGGGATATTTCTTAATCAAATTCAATGTCAATTCTAAATACATTATCCTGACTCTTTTTTCAATTGTCTCAATCTTATTAATAATTAATTGGCAACACCTCACTCCGATTACTAATGGACCGGTTACCGATTCTCAAAAAATGTCAGGTCTGGCCTGGACCAACCAAATTACCTCCGGTTCTTTTGACTATCTACCCAAAAGTGCCCAAACCGCCGCTGTTTCTCCTCCTCTGGATGTGATCGATGAAATCTCACCTAAAGTGTCCTATCAAACCGGCGGAGTTAAATCGGGAACTGATTGGCTATTTTTTAATCTCGATTTAAAAGAAAAAGCCACCCTGACTCTTTCCCGTCTGGCTTTTCCCGGATTTACACTTACCGATCGTGGTCTTCCAATAAGCTTTCAAATTGAACCAATTTTAGGTAGAATCCGTTTTGACCTAGGTTCAGGTAACCACCAGCTCTTTCTTAAACTCCGCAATACCCCTATCCGTTCCTTTGCCAATTATTTATCATTACTGTCCTGGATCTTTCTTTTATGGAAAATCTGGAAATTGAAAAAATAAAATCAAAAACCACCATAAGTGTTTTGTTTTTATCGCTGCGAAACATGGCTATCCAATTTATTGGTACCATTGGTTTTTTTCTTCTAACCTTAAAGCTGGGTATAGGCGAAGTCGGACTTTTTGCTATTGTTTCCGAGTCAATTTCCATTCTTGGTTATTTTTCCGACATTGGTTTGGCTTCCGCTCTTATTCAGCAAAAAGAAGAAGTCAGTCGCGGCGAACTTAGATCCACTTTTACTATCCAGCAACTCCTGGTTACTTTTGGCTTAATAATTATTGCCTTTATCTACCCCCGGATCGCTCTTTCCCGGGGTTATGGTTGGGAAGAACTTTCAATTGTGGTTTCGCTCTGTTTTGCTTTTATGGCTGCTTCTCTTAAAACTATCCCTTCAGTTTTATTAGAGAGAAAGCTTGATTTCAAACAAATCTCTCTTGTTGACCTGATTGAAAATCTCCTTTATTACATCATTGCCGTTACCTTTGCTTATCTTGGATTTGGAATATTTTCTTATTCTATCGCTACATTTATTAAAAGCATTGTTGGTTTAGTCATTATGTACCGACTCTCACCCTGGAATTTTGGTTTTAGTTTTGATTTTTCTTCTACCAACAAGCTCCTCCGTTTCGGTATTCCCTATCAGTTAAATTCATTTATTGCTTTAGCCAAAGACCGCTTGTCGGATTTACTTGTCGCCGGAATTATCGGTCGTGAGGGTTTTGGCATATTATCCTGGGCCCGTAAAGGCCCCCGTATTCCTCTCTCTTTCATGGACGCTATCATGAAAGTTACCTTTCCTACTTTTTCCCGGGTTCAGGATGATTTGCCCTTACTAAAAAGATTTATCAGTCGGAGTATCTATTGTATTTCCCTGGTAGTGTTTCCCATACTGGCCGGGATATCCCTGGTAGCCGCTGATTTTATTTTTATTATTCCCAAATACATAAAGTGGTTACCGGCGATTGTTCCCCTATATTTTATTGCCGCTTCCTACGCTATTGCCGCCGTCACCACTCCCCTAACCAACGCTTTCAACGCCGTTGGTAAAATCGCTATTACTACTAAATTAATGATTATGTGGACTCTGTTAACCTGGATATTTTACCCCATTCTAAGCTTAAAATACGGCTATATTGGTGCGTCTATAGCTGCACTTTTGGTCGGACTTAGCTCCTTTATTGTTTGGTATTTAGCCAAAAAGCATTTTAATGTAAATGTTGTCTCGGAAATCAAAAAGCCAATTTTGGGTACTCTATTGATTATTTTACAGGGTTTGCTGATCAATAGTCTGGGTTTATCGATTTATCACCAGCTAATTTTTAAAATTATCGTTGGCTCATTTATTTATATATTATATTTATATATTTTTAATCTTCAGGAAATCCTGTGGTTTTACCATCAATTAAAAAATCTCCGGTCAAAAAAATAATCTTCTCCGTTATTTTTTTGATTTGTTTAACCATTCAGGTCTTACCGGTAATCAGAAGTGGGATAAATTCTGGTGATGGTATTTCTTTTTGGGGTCCAAACGGTCACGATGGCATCTGGCATCTTAGTCTAATTAACCACATCAACAATCCTCTATCCATCAAAATACCCATATTCTCGGGCGTGTATCTAAAAAACTATCATCCGTTTTTTGATATTATAATTGCCTTTTTGTCCAAAATTACTTATATTCCGGCTTCATTTTGGCTTTTCCAGATATTTCCTCTAATTTCCGCCTCTCTTTTTATTTATTTAAGCTTTCTGCTCGGAGCCACCTTAACCGGTAAATTTTCCGGCGGTTTACTTTTAATGGTGCTCAATAGCATCAATAACTCCTTTGGCTGGATAGTCTCATTTTTTCGGTCGGGATCCTTTGAGGGTGAATCCCTTTTTTGGGCCATGCAGGCTCCCAGCAATCAACTTAACCCGCCCTTCGCTCTCTCCATCCTACTCTTAACAGTCTTAATATTAATTTTATCAAAACATCCTGTAATTTTATCCAAAATTCATCAAACCGTTATTTTTCTTATTCTTATTCTTTTGCCTGTAATTAAAATATATTCGGCCATACCGGCCTTTTGTCTGTGTTTGATTTATTGTCTAAAAAACCGGCGTTATCTTCTAAAACTGGCGGTAAATATTCTTATCTCCATTCTTTTATTTATAAGATTTAATCCTTCCTCCCACTCTCTTTTGGTTTTCAAACCCTTTTGGTTTATCAATTCTCTTATTGAGTCTCCGGAACGTCTGTTTATTCCCCGGCTTGCCTCTATCCGTTATGGTTTCGAGTCTAACGGAAACCAGATTTTACCACTACTGTTTATTTATCTTCTGGGTACTCTTATCTTTATCGTCGGTAATTTTGCCTGGCGGGTTCTAGCCGTTTTCGATTACCTCAAAAATAAATCCTGGCTAAACCTAGGCATTTTCCTTTGCAGCTTACTATTGATACTGATACCCACTTTATATATTCAGGCAGGTACCAGTTGGAACACCATTCAGTTTCTTTACTATTCGCTTTTCTTTTTAAATATTCCCCTCACCCACTTTCTTATTAAAAACAGTAAAACTTGGCTAATTATTATAATAGCTGCCTCACTGGTGCCGCCGCTTATTGGGTCTTTACCTCAATTCCTTGGTAATCCTGCCCCTGCCTACATCCCCGCCGCCGAGCTTGAAGCTCTTTCTTTTTTGGCTTCTCAAAAAACCGGAACCGTTCTGACCTTCCCTTATGATAAATTTCTCCGGTCAAAGTTTTCTCAAACCCCCTTACCGCTCTATGCCTACGAGACCACGGCTTATGTTTCAGCTTATTCTAAACATTTTACTTATCTTGAAGATGAAATGAATTTGGCCAATTCCGGATATGATTGGCAAACCCGACGACTCAACTCACTCAGTTTCTTTAAACGACAAGATGTTTACCGAGACCGTGGGTTTTTAGTCAACAATCAAATTGATTATATCTATCTTGTCGGCGGCCAAAGGAAATTTGCTGACTTAAACATTGACAACCTTTACTTAACCAAAATATTTGATAATCAGGAAACTTTAATTTATCGGGTTCAAAGGTGATAAAATATTATCATGAGGCCATTGATTTCTGCTGTAGTTAACGTTCGCAATGAAGCCGATTCTTTAAATAAGTGTCTCAGGTCGCTTTCAGATTTTGCCAATGAAATTATTGTGGTTGACATGCATTCAACTGACAATAGCGTTTCTGTGGCTCAAAACTTTGGCGCTAAAGTATTTTCATTCAAACCCAAAAAATATGTCGAACCAGCCAGAAATTATGCTCTTTCCAAAGCTACCGGCCGTTGGATAATTCTTTTAGATCCCGACGAATATCTTCCCAAATCCCTTAAGCGGGAGTTAAAACGTCTTATTACCCGTCCCGATGTTGACTATATCCGTATTCCCCGCAAGAACATAATTCTCGGTAAGTGGTTTCGTCACTCCAACTGGTGGCCGGATTACTTAATCCGTTTTTTTAAACGGGGTTATGTCAACTGGAATAAAGAAATCCATAGTCTACCTACCACCAAAGGTAATGGTTTAACCCTTCTTGATTCTGAAAAAATGGCCATTCGCCATAATAATTATCAATCAATTGTTCAATTTGTCAGTCGGGCCCTTCGATACAGCTCCATTCAGGCTGACGAATTAGCCGCTGCTGATTATAAGCTCAAAACCAGTGATTTTGTCCTTAAGCCGATCCAGGAATTTAACAGTCGTTTTTTTGCCTCCGAAGGATACAAAGACGGTATCCACGGTTTAGTTTTTTCTGTTTTGCAGTCTTTCGCCATTGCCCTTATTTATATTCGTCTCTGGGAAAAACAAGGGGCTACCGAAAAAGTTGTTGCCAAAGATTCATTTGTTTCGGCTAGTCAGGAAAGCGTCTTTGAATATTCTTATTGGTTTACAAAATATTTTAGGCAGGTTTATAGTAAAAATCCTATCAAAATATTCTTTATCCGTCTTCGGTTCTTTTTTGACCGTCTAACTAAAAACTTTTAAATGATTCCAAAAGTTGCTGTCATTATTCTCAACTGGAAACAACCCCAACTTACTTTGGATACGGTCAATTCATTTTTTAAAACCAAACACTCTGGTTTCGATTATCAGATTATTTTAATAGATAATGGTTCTCCTGATGATTCAGTCAAAATATTTGAAAATGCTTTTGGTAAAAACCCATCTGTTACCATTCTAAAAACAAAAACCAATTTAGGTTACGTTGGTGGTAATAACCTTGGTATTAAGTATGGACTTAAAAATAAATATGATTATTTTCTTATCGTTAATAACGACGTTTTGTTTCATCCCCAGTTTCTGGAGGAGTTATTTAAGATTATTAAACACACTCCCAAAAGCTTTTTAGCACCCAAAATATATTTTGCCCCGGGTTTTGAATTTCATAAAGATCGTTATTCAAAAAAAGACCTTGGTAAAGTTATCTGGTCAATTGGCGGAATTGTTGACTGGCAAAATATTTACGGCAGCAATTTGGGTATCGACGAGGTTGACAGGGGTCAATATGACCTTCACCTTCCGCCATCTGATTTTATTAGTGGTTGTTGTTTCATGGTTAGTCGGCAATTTTTCCGGGACGTCGGTCTCTTTGATGAAAAGTATTACCTCTATCTTGAAGATGCTGATCTTTCCCGGCGGGCCATCAGGTCCGGCTATCAACTAAGGGTAGTTCCTGACTCTATTATTTGGCACGTTAATTCTGGTTCTTCCGGTGCCGGCTCAAATCTTCATGATTACTTTCTTACTCGAAATCGCCTCCTTTTTACTTACCGTTATGCCTGCTTACGTACTAAGTTTGCCGTATTTCGGGAATCACTCAATCAACTTTTTCATGGCCGTCCTTGGCAAAAAAGGGGAGTGGCTGATTTTTATTTAGGTCGTCTCAACCAAGGCTCATGGAAATAAATCATTCCCGGCTAAGCATAGTTGTTTTGGCTGGAAACGAGGCAGAAGTTATCGAGACTTGTTTAAAAAGCTGTCTTTTTGCCGATGAGTTAATTGTTGTTCTGGCTAATTCTTCCGATTCCACCAAAGAAATCATTCGGGATCTTTTTCCCGAAACAAAAATCATTAAGACTTTTGACGAATACAATAAAAATTTTAGCAAGTGGCGTAACCTTGGCCTAAACGCGACTACCGGTGACTGGGTTCTCTATGTTGACGCCGATGAAATGGTCACCACTTCTCTTAAAGATGAGATATTGTTGACTATCAAAAACAATGGTCAACATAGTTATTACGTTATACCGCGCCAAAATTATTTTCTTGGTCAAAAAGTTACGCATGGCGGAACTTACCCTGATTTTGTTAAAAGACTATTCAAAAAACAATATTTTAGTGGATTTAAGGGTATTCTTCACGAGGAGCCCCGAATCACCGGGGATTTTGGATATTTAAAAAACACTTTATTGCATTATACTCACCGACATTTGGAAGCAATGGTTGACAAAACTCTTGCTTGGACCGACATGGAAGCCAAAGATTTATATGATAATCACCACCCCTCCATGTCCTGGTGGCGATTCCCCCGGATGTATTTATGGAAATTTTGGAGACGTTTTCTGGTTGAACGTTCTTTTAAGGACGGAGTCGTTGGGTGGATTTCAACTATTTTTGAGAGTTTCGACACCTTTATCATTTATGCTAGACTTTGGGAGCTTCAACACTATGGTAAAACACGCCGCAGTTTATGACCCCTATCTTGATACTTTTGGCGGTGGGGAGAGATATTGCCTTACAGTAGCCGAAATATTGCTCATGGCCGGCTGGAAAGTTGATCTTTTTTGGTCAGGCGACTCTAGTCTCGTCAAAACTGCCGAAACTCGATTTTCCCTTGTTTTAAATGGCCTAAATTTGGTTCCCGACATCTTTGGTTTAGTGCCGCAAAATCTTGATTTAATTGAAGGCCAGATACCTCAGGACCGGCTTATCTCCCATCGTACCCCCCGGACTTCTATTTTTAAAAAATTTTTATCACTAAATTACAAATACCGAGTTCTTCGCCACTATGATGTTTTATTTTATCTAAGTGATGGCAGCCTTCCCTACCTTTTTGCCAAAAAAAATCTATTTCATATTCAGGTACCCTTTGTCAAAAATACCAGTCGTAGTTCTTTTCTAAATAACATATTAAAAAAACGTCTTATTCACCGTATAATTTGTAATTCAGAATTTACCGCTTCCTTTATTGAGTCTGATTTGAAATCAAAAACCAGCGTTATATCACCGCCGGTTTCAATTGATAGTTTTACTGTCTCTCCCCAAAAACAAAACCAAATTCTATCAGTCGGTCGTTTTGATAATGTTCTCAACCTCAAAAGACAAGACCTTCTGATTGAGGTGTTTACTAGTTTTTTTCGACAAAATCCTCAAACCAATTGGAAATTAATTTTAGCCGGCAGCAGCCAAAGCGACCCCGGTCAAAACCACTATTTGCTTCATCTTCGTAACTTGGCCCAAAACCTGCCAATAGAATTCTGTGTCAATCCTGATTTTCAGACTCTAAAAGATATCTATTCCAAGAGTATTCTTTACTGGCACGCCGCCGGTTATGGCATAAATGAACAGGACAATCCCGAAAAGACAGAACATTTCGGAATTTCTCCGGTCGAAGCTATGGCTTCCGGTTGTGTTCCCCTGCTGGTAAGAAAAGGTGGTTTAAAAGAAATAATTACAGATAGTATCGATGGCTATTTCTGGGATACTCCGCAGGATCTTCTGGCTAAAACTCAACTTTTAATCAATACCCGCCCCGATTTACAAAATTTATCATTAGCCGCCCAAAAATCAGCCAAACGTTTTTCCAAAGAAATCTTTAGCCAAAAATTACTCGAGATCATCAAT
>JAGVHP010000067.1 GCA_020056515.1 Candidatus Shapirobacteria bacterium | reverse complement strand
TTTTTGTTGGAAGCGGTCATTTGAGCCGGAGTATAGGAAATGGAGAGCATGGGACGGGCGCCGGTGGCTACCACCGAATCGACGACACCGTCAAGGCGGCTAAAATCGTAAGAACCCGGTCCCTGATAAACATTGTAATAGTCAAAGAGATGATCGACCCTAATAAGTTCTGGGGAAAGGGCGCGAATTTGGGTGATAATCGGTTTGATCATATCGGTAGGTTCCTCACCCCCCTGGGAAAGGTTGCGCCAAAGAGAGGAGGGGACTTTTGACCCGGGATTTTGAGTATCAACAACAATGTTAGCCGGAGTACCGGCGGCGCCTTTACGAAGATCAATGACTGTTTTGACAGCCAAAAGAGTGAGAGGAAGAAGGAGGAGAAGAAAAATGGTTTTAATAATATTCTTTTTTGGTTTCATTAATTTCAGTATATCAGGATCGGTTAAGTTATAATTTGCTGGTGATTAGATTAAGTATTGATCAACAAAAGTGGTGGGAGTTGTTGATGATGATGACGGAAAAAGAAATCAAAGCGAGATATAAAATGGCTGTTTTTGGTTTTTTGTGGATTTTTTTAAATCCATTGTTGCAAATGTTGGTTTTAGGGTTTATTTTTCAGTTTTTTATACCGATAAAGACAGCTAATTATTTTGAATTTTTATTTCCAGGGTTGTTGGCTTGGAATTTTTTTTCATATACAGTAACAAAAAACACTCCGATGTATATAAACGAAAGAGCTTTGATTCAGAAAGCAAAATTTCCACGGGAGACAATTGTCTTATCGGTAGTTTTGTCAAACCTTTTTCATTTTTTGATGGCTTTGGTGGTATTTGTATTGTGGGAGGCGTTGGTGGTACATGAATTGCATTGGTGGAGGTGGTGGTTGTTGCCGGTGATTATGATGTGGTTGGCCTTTTTAACAACAGGTTTTTCTTTGTTGTTCTCAAGTCTAAATGTAAAATGGCGGGATGTAAATTTTGGAGTTCAGGCAATAATGCCATTGTGGTTTTATGCGACTCCGGTAGTATATAGTTTGGATTTGTTACCGGAATGGTTAAGCCGTTGGTTATATCTAAACCCGATGACAGCCATAATGGAAATGCTAAGATGGACTACTTTAGGGTTATCGATAAATTGGATTTCAGTCGGCTGGAGTCTTTTAGTAACATTAGTAATATTTGCCATTGGAGTTTATGTATTTAAAAAAGAAAGTCCGTTTTTTGATGATTGGGTATGAAACAAAATAATCTGGCGGTAAAATTAGTAAATATATCAAAGATATATCAACTGCATCATGAAAAACCAACTTTAATAGAAAATATATTCCGAAAGAATTCAAGAGAAAAATTTGTAGCCTTAAACAACGTCAATTTGGAGATAGAAAAAGGTGATAAAGTGGGTATAATCGGACCAAACGGATCAGGGAAGACAACTTTATTGAAAATAATTTCGGGAATAGCAACTCCCAATCAAGGAAAAGTTCAAACATGGGGAAAGTTAGTATCCCTAATCGACTTGAGCGCCGGGTTTCATCCTGAACTAACAGGAATAGAAAATGTTTACCAAAATGCCATGTTGTTGGGAATGAACCGAATGGAGACTAAAAACAAACTAAGAGAGATTGCCGATTTTGCTGATATAGGTGGGTTTTTTGATGCACCCATGTATACCTATTCAGACGGAATGAAGTTGAGATTAGGTTTTTCGGTAGCGATAGCGGCGGAGCCGGATGTATTAATTTTGGATGAGGGGGTGGCGGTGGGAGATGAAAATTTTCAAAAGAAAAGTAGCGATAAAATTGAAGAATTTTTTAAGCAAAGGAAAACTGTAATCGTGGTATCCCATTGGCTGGCATATGTGGGAAAAAATTGTCAGAGGGTGATTTGGATGGAAGACAGTAAAATAAAAATGATAGGCGGAGCAGATCGGGTTATCAGGATGTATCAACGAAGATGAAAGTACTGTTGATTTATCCGCCAATAACCTGCGTCGGATCAACATCAGTTAGGTCGCATGCTCCGATGGGATTGATGTATTTGGCCACCTACATAAGACGGATCGGCCACCAAGCGGTACTTTTAGATGCTTTGGCTGAGGGAGGTGGGAAGGTGGTAAAAACAAAAGGCAGGAGCAGGGTAGGTTTAAGTTGGGGACAGATAAAAAAATATATTGAAAGGTTTAAGCCGGATGTGGTGGGTATCAGCATCATGTTTACTGCCTATCATTGTGATGCCCTGGATTTGGCAAAGAGGATTAAGTCTTATGACCCTAAAATTGTTATTGTTTTGGGCGGGTCCCATGTTAGTGTTGATCCGGAGCTGTGCCTGAAAAGCAAAAATGTTGATTTTGCGGTCTATGGTGAAGGGGAAATAACTTTCAAAAAACTACTTGAGAAACTGAATTTGAGAAAGACTAATTATTCAATAATAGACGGTTTGGCCTATAGAAGGGGAAAAAAGATCATTGTTAATCCACCGGCGGAATTGATAAAAAATTTAGATGACCTGCCATTTCCTGATTGGAAAATGCTTAATTTGGCAAAATATGATTTGGGTGATCAGAGTCAGTCGATGACCCAAATAATGAGGAAACCGTGTTTTACCATGGAAACATCGAGGGGATGTCCAAATCATTGTATGTATTGTTCTTCGTTTGCTGTTTGGCGGCATCAATGGAGGGGGAGGTCGCCAAAGAATGTGGTTGATGAGATTGAGAAATTGATTGGGGACTTTGGAGCGAGGGAGATTGCTTTTTATGATGATAGTATGTCGGTGGATAGAGAAAGGATGAAAGGAATATGTGAGGAAATGATAAAAAGGAAATTGGATATCAAGTGGAGCCCGCCAAATGGGATAGCCCACTGGACTTTGGATGAAGAATTGTTGGTGTTGATGAAAAAGTCGGGCTGTTACAGAATAACTTTCGGAATTGAATCTGGTGATCTGGAGACACGCAGATGGGTGGGGAAGCCATATGATTTGGCACAGGCCAAGAAATTGACACAGTTTGCCAACAGCATTGGTTATTGGACAACAGCCACCAATATTATTGGATTTCCCTATGAGACAAAAGTACAAATCAAAAGAACTTTGGATTTTGCAATTGATTCGGGAGTGGACAATGCTTTGTTTTTTCGTTTGGGTTTGAGACCCGGAGCGCCGGTTTATGAGATTTTTAAAAAAGAGGGTTGGTTGCCGAAAAACTTAAAATTGTTATTTACGGAAAATCCCTCTTTGAATACGAAATATATTAAAGGCAGAGAATTGATTAGGTTACAGCAGGAGATGGACCAACAATTTTGGCAAAAAAGATGGAAAAATATTTCGGTAATTGGTCGAATAATAAGAAAGATAAGATCGTTTGAGGATTTGGTTTATTCGCTAAAACAACTTGGCTATATATATAAGTTCGGGGGAGGTTTCAAAAAACTCAAGCCGAAAGTAATTGAGGGGAGAGTTTAGATAAATCCCAGATGGGAATGGCAGGAAACCTCTGCTTTTGAGCGGGTAAGATATCCTGAGAAATGGAATCACCGATAAATAGATGCCTACATTTTGGTGATTTGGTATATTGGGTGATTTTGGTGAAAAGTAAGGGGTTGGGTTTGATGAGACCGGTGTTGTCTCTGGTAAATATTTTTTCAAAGGTGGTTTTTCCAAACCCGATGACTTTGAGGCAAGACTCGACTTCCCCAAAAGTGGAGTTGGTTAGAATTAAATGAAGATAGCGACTGAGTTTTTTTTCGATTAATGAAACGATTTTGGGGTCCGGAAGAAGGTATCTGGTTTTGTCGACGGCTTGACCGGAAAGGGAGAGGAGTTTTGGTTCGTCGATTTTGGAGATATAACTAGCGGCAGCGGACCAAGAGCCGAATTGGGTGCTGAGTTGATCAAATTTATCAATAGACAACCCTTCCTGGTTTTGTTTGGCTTTATTAAAAAAGAATTGTTTTAATTTGTTACCAAGTTTTGGATTCTGGTAAAGGGTACCATCGAAATCCCAGACAATATATTTAATTAAGAATCTTTGCAACAGTTGGATCATATTCTGGGAACGTTATCGTTTTGGGTATTGGAGGTGACGGTAACAATCCGGGCGTTTTGACGGAGTTGTTTGAGGTCGTGACAACCGAGATACCAGAGGGAACGTTTGAGACCGCCAACAAGTTTTCCAATAATAGGGGCGACACTGCCTTTGTAGGGAATAAGACCGGAGACACCCTCATGGGTATAGGTAAAGGGTTTGCTGTAGTCGGGAATAAAAGTTCCGGGCGATGATAAAATTATTTTTTTTAGAATGGTTTTAATTTGACTGAGAGTATATTTTGCTTTATGCGTTGGTGAATGTTCGGTAGCAGAGGGGCTGCACATTCCGGCTGAGAATTTGAACAATTTACCTTTTTGGCTGATGATTGGGCCGGGGCATTCCTGGGTGCCGGTAAGTAAACCTCCGATCATAACAGTGTCGGCGCCAAAAGCAATAGCTTTGGCAATGTCTCCGGGGTATTGAATGCCGGTGTCTGAAATTATGGGAATGTGGTATTTGCGGGCAACGGAGTAGCAATCTGCCAGAGCACTGAGTTGGGGCCGGCCGGCACCGGTAACTAGTCTGGTGGTGCAATGTGAACCGCCGCCGATACCGACTCTGATACTGTCGGCGCCAGCTTTTATTAAAGCTTCAGTGGCCTGTTTGGTGACAACCAGAGCTACGCAAACTTGAGACTGAGGAAAGTGAGTTTTTATTTGTTTAAGAAAT
>JAGVHP010000038.1 GCA_020056515.1 Candidatus Shapirobacteria bacterium | reverse complement strand
TATTAATTGTTGACATGGTTGCCTCCTAAAAAAGAATAATTCAAATAGAATAATTACTCCAGTTTAAGGGGTACCGGTCACCGATTGCTAAAATCACAAGTAATAGTAAGCCGAGCCTTTTCATTACTTTATTATCGCATCCAAACAAGGAATTTATAACCCACACACCGCGTTTCCAATTTCTTCCAAGGCAGTTATGTTTGGACCTTTGATAAAATAATCTAGAATGGATTTTGTCCAATTAGACCAAAGACACCACGATCAACTGCTAATACTTGAGAAAGATATGTATTGGACCGAAGGCGAATGGAAGAAGAAATGGGAAAATGGAGCTAGGCAAAAATTTGATGATTTAATCACTGATTATTTAACCAACTTTCCCCAAGGGTGTTTCGGTTTAGTTGAGAAAGGTGAGTTAATCGGAGCAATCTTTCTACTCAAAGTATCGGAGTTAAAACCGATCCCATATGTCAACAAGGTTGCGGACCATTTTAGTGAAACAGGGGATATTGCTTATGTCTCCTTTTTTGTTATTAAGAAGGGAGACGGGGATGAAGAGATTGCTCAAGAACTTTATGACAAAGCCCAAGATGTTGCACTGTTATCAATTAGTTGTAAAAAAATTGCCGTTGTCATTAACAATTCACCCTTAGAAGAAAAAATATTGATCGGGAATGACTACGAAAGGTCAGTGGAAGAATTTCAATGGGAAATCTACCCCGGCATAATGGTTCCTTGCCACATCTATTCCTATTCACTCCTAATGGAGGAATCAAAATAGGTAGTCTCGGTATACTGGAACTAAGGGAATTACTAGGAAAAACTGCAGAAACAATGTCTGATGATGAGGTATTGAAAACGGAATCCTTAGTACGTCGGTTTGCGAAGATTGTTGCAGATAGGATTTGGTTGATGACACCGAAAGAAATGAAAACTATGGATGATAAAATATAAGAAGATGAATATGAAACCCGGCAGAAATGATCCATGCCCATGTGGAAGCGGTAAGAAGTATAAAAAATGTCACCTCTTGAAAGTTATTCCACTTAACCCTACTAGGAGCAATTTTAATATGTCAAATGGATATAGAAATAATCACTACGTTCCAGAATGGTATAAGAAACGCTTCATCCCCAAAAACCAGATAGACCGAGAACTATATTGTTTAACATTAACCCCATCGGTATTTGTTGATCCCCGAGGAGTCTCGCACACTGCAAAAGCAGTACGGAGACTTGGTTTTACTCACTGTTTTGCCGAAAAGGATTTATACACCACAATGTTCGGAGATGAAATATCAACAAAAATAGAGCAACTATTTTTTGGAGAGATAGATAAAAGGGGGAGAGAGGCCGTAGAGTATTTCACTTCCTTCAAACATCCGTCTATCAACGGTGACGCCTTTAATAATCTGATGATATATATGAGCACCCAAAAGCTGCGAACCCCCAAGGGGTTAGCCTGGTTATCAAACACAGCAAAGATCAAAGATAAACATGGACTATTACGTATTATGTTAGAGTTTAGGCAGCTATTTTGCGCGATTTGGACAGAGTGTGTTTGGTTGATTGCGGATTGTTCAAAATCAAGTACTAAATTTATTATTTCCGATCATCCGGTATCAGTGTATAACCGTGCGTGTAAACCAGGTTCTGAATGGTGTGATGGTGCGGGGGATCCGGATATAAGGTTTCATGGCACTCATACTATTTTTTTCCACTAACGCAGGAAAAAATTCTTATTCTTACAAATCTCTCATGGGCTAGAAATCCCTATCAATCTGAACTAGGTATCAGACCTAATCCGACACTTATCCGCCCCGCCATGTTTAAATTTACAGATATTCAGACACTTCGTTTTTTATGCGAAAAAGAGGTCAGGGAAATAAACTTAATTATTAAAAGCCGGGCGTTTTCCTATATAGGTGCGGCGAGGGAAGAATGGCTTTATCCGGAGAATTACGTTTCCATGTCGGATTGGAGTACTTTTGGGAATGGTTATCTATTCATGCCAGATCCACGAGCCATAAGCGCGGGTGGTGAAATATATTGGGGTAATGATAACGGTCCAGTGGGAGCGATAGATGCTTATGGTCGTCTACCGGGAGACCCAGAGTTTGGTAAAGAAAGTGAGGGGAAAAAGGAATTCAATGCACTTTATAAATTCAAGGGGGAGTTTGCCCATTTGTATGGTCCGAAGCGCAGAGGCCTGTCATTTGAAGTGGGGCAGTTAGATTCTGAGGAAGATTCAACAGAATACCATAATTACCACTTGAGTCTTTATAGAAAAGGGAAAACATAACAGGAATAATTATGATTCTTAGTTAATTCCATTTTTTAAAACCCACCGGGGTGGTGTTGTATTTATGGGATTCCTACCTTCCGACACCGATATAACCCTCACTATCCACACACCGCAGTCCTGATTGAGTCCAAGGCGGGGAGCATAAAGTCTTAATTAGGCATTGACAATTGCCTAATTTGGTATATATTAGGTAATATGTATATCCAAAGACAGTTAGAATCGGTAGTCAAGAAAAGCCTTTTTAAAGGAAAAATAGCCATTGTTTACGGCGCTAGACAGGTTGGTAAAACTACATTAGTCCAAAAAATAGCTCAAGATTTGGGTATTCCATTCAGTTATTTAAACTGTGATGAGATTGATGTGTTGAGTCAGTTTCAAAAAGCTACTAATTCTTTGGCTTTAAGACAAATGGTGGGTGACAAAAAGTTAGTCATAATTGATGAGGCCCAGAGAGTGTTAAATATTGGCCTAAAGTTGAAATTATTAGTTGATAATTACCCGGAAGTGCAACTTTTAGTTACCGGATCATCTTCTTTGGACTTGTCAAATGAAGTGGCAGAGCCTTTAACTGGCCGTTGCGATGAGTTTTGGTTATTTCCTTTATCAGTAAAAGAAATCTGGCAAAATAGTGACAAAATATCTTGCGATAGAGATCTGGAAAAATGGTTGGTTTATGGTAGTTACCCTGGAGTTTGGAGTTTGAACTCAAATGAGGAAAAGTCAATAAAAATAAAACAGTTAGCGTCGAATTATTTATATAAAGATGTTTTAAAATTTAACGAGATAAAAAATTCAGAAACCATATTAAAGCTACTACAAGCGTTGGCTTTACAAATAGGAAATGAAGTTTCATTTAATGAACTAGCAATAACTGTGGGAGTTAGTAAACAGACAGTGGCCTCATATGTTGATCTTCTTGAAAAAGTTTTTGTTGTTTTTAGCTTAAAACCATATTCTGGTAATTTGCGACAGGCATTAAATAAAAAGAGAAAAATATATTTTCTTGATATTGGTATCCGTAACGCAATTATCAATAATCAAAACCCGTTAGCCATTCGGGATGATGTTGGAAAACTGTGGGAAAACTTTATTATCGCTGAAAAATATAAAAGTCAATTGGGATTGGGGTACAAAACGAATTTATATTTTTGGAGAACCTATGAAGGTCAGGAGGTTGATTTGGTAGAAGATAAAGGGGGAGAATTAAAAGGACTTGAAATTAAACTAAAAAGTAAAAGTAGAAAACAGCCAAAAGATTGGGGTTTGTACCAAAATTCTAGTTGGGAAGTAATCGATCGAGAGAATTATTGGGAGAAGATAAGTAAGTTATAACCCACTTTTCTATCTGAATATTGTACCAATAGGGGAGAGTTTAATTTGTTTAGGTGATGAAATGTTTTTTATCCTGATAGAATAGGGAAATGAAAAGTTTGTCTGATATAAAAAAAATAGTTAAAGAAAAATATGGACAAATAGCTAAAACTTCGGCCCAATGTGGTGGTGGAAGTTGTGGCTGTAATTCCAACATGACTGTCCAGAAACAATCCGGAGAAATGGGTTATTCTGAAGACGAGATGACGGCGGTTCCCGATGGTTCGAATCTTGGTTTAGGCTGTGGAAACCCAACCGCTATTGCTTCACTTAAGGAAGGGGAGATAGTGTTGGATTTAGGTTCCGGTGCTGGCTTTGACGCTTTTTTGGCAGCTAAAAAAGTTGGTCCGACCGGAAAGGTTATCGGTGTTGACATGACGACGAGATGTTGGAAAAAGCCAGAGAAAATGCTAAAAAAGGTGGTTTTACGAACGTAGAATTTAGAAAAGGTGACATTGAGAATTTACCAGTTGAAGATAGTTCAGTTGATGTGGTTATTTCCAACTGTGTTATCAATTTGGCTCCGGACAAAGCTAAGGTTTTTGCCGAAACATATCGGGTGTTGAAAACCGGCGGCAAACTAATGGTTTCCGATACGGTTTTAATTAAACCGTTACCGGAAGATTTAAAAAATGACAAAGACCTGTTAAACGGTTGTGTCAGCGGAGCGATACTCAAAGAGGAGTATTTAAATCTTCTTAAACAGACTGGATTTACCGATATAACAATCCACAAAGAAACACCGGCTTTTTTACCGGACTACGGATTAAGTATTACCTTTTCAGCAGTAAAATAAAAGCTGTTTCTAAAACTTGGTATATAATGAACTTAGTTATAAATTAATGGAGGTGAAGAGAATGTTTCAAGTACAAAAAAAAGACGGTAGTCTGGTCGATTTTGACCGAAGCAAGATTGTAAACGGAGTCATAATGTCCGGAGCGACACCAGAACAGGCGGAGCAAGTAGCAGCCGGAATCGACGGCTGGTTGCCGACGGTAATGGTAAATAATGTGGTTAAAACGGCGGATATGAGAGTGAAATTACTGGAGATCTTAAAAGCAATTAATCCCGCAGCCGGAGCCACTTTTGAGTCTTATCAAAAAGCGTAAAGAGGATTATAAAAATTATGATACTATCCCGTTTTAGGGAGGGTGGTGGGTTATAATGAAGGGGTGATTCAGTCCCAAAATATTAGTCAGACGATTCAATATCAGGAGAGTTCGGTGGTGAGCAAAGAAATTGTAAATAACCCGATGGGGACAGTAACTCTTTTTTGCTTTTGATAAAGGCCAGGGATTGAGCGAACATAGTACTCCAAGTAGGGCTTTTGTGACTATTTTAGAGGGTAGGGCAGAGATAATAGTTTCCGGGGTAGAACACGAAGTTAAGGCTGGAGAAATGTTGCCGATGCCGGCGGGGGCACCTCATGCGCTGATGGCGATTGAGCCGTTTAAAATGATGTTGACAATGATTAAGGACTAATTGTTTGGGATTGGGAACAGTGGCGGGAAAGGATGGTGTTTTGTAGTATTTGGTAAGCGCGGTTAATTTATTCTATACTGAATAATATGAAGAGAGTTGGTTGGGTGGTGTTGATAGTAGATTTGATTTTGATAAATGTAGTGGCAGGATGGTGGCTCTGGGGAAAAGAAAAGACGAAGGAAAAAGTGACGGTACCTAATAATAGTTGTTTGGCGGAATGTACGGCTTTAATTGATAAAAAGATGACGGCAATACCAACACCTAGTTGTAGTTGTCCGGTAGTAAGCCCGATAGTGGTAAGAAGTAACCAAGCAAAAATAAGGTCGATGGTTTATGTACCGGTAAACGGTAGTGGCAATGTGCTTGACACCAAATGGACGGATATTTCGGGAACAGAGTTTTATTTTAATCCCGACGACTACCTGGGGTTAAAGGAGGCCTATTTTGAAGCCAATATGAAATTATTAAATGGTAACGGGACGGCATTTGTCCGTTTATTTGATTCAACGGCGGGAATTGAGGTTTGGGGAAGTGAAATAAAAAGTTCTAGCCAGACCTTTGGGTCAGTGGTGTCGGGAAAGTTGACGCTTCGAGGTGGCAATCATTTATATAAAGTTCAGGCTAAGAGCCTGACAGCGGATACGACCGTATTTAATGGGGGAAGAATCAAGCTAGTAGTCGAGAACTAAAAAATCGTTTGTTTTAAGGGCGCTGGTGAGGTTATTTGAAAACAAAGAGTTTATAAATTTTGGTTTTGAGAGTTTTGGCCACATCGTGGGCTAATTTTAAGGAAGGGGTATATCTACCTTTTTCTAAATATATAATAGTTTCCCGTCTGACTCCGACTTTTTGGGCTAAATCTGCCTGGGTTAGATTGTGAATGATGCGGTATTCTTTAATTTTATTTTTCATAAGTTAGATAAATCTAACCTAACAATGTTAGCTATATCTAACAAAAGAGTCAAGCACCAAAAACCCCCCGCCAAAGCGAGGGGTTTGAAGAATCAGAATAAATTAATATCTTGATTGACCACCACCGAATCCGCCCCGAGATGGGCCGCGAGATTGGGAGTAGTTGTCCCGACGTGGGGGACGATCTTCAAGAGGGCGGGCTTCATTAACTTTGACGGAACGTCCGTCAAGTTCTTTACCATCCCACATGGCGATGGCAGCAGTTGCTTCCTCTTCGGTCGACATTTCCACAAAGCCGAAGCCTTTGGATTGACCGGAGAATTTGTCTTTAATAACGACTGCAGAAACGACTGTTCCTGCCTGAGCGAAAGACGCGTTCAGAGTGTCATCGGTAGTTTGATAGGACAAGCCGCCGACATAGAGCTTTTTGTTCATTTTTGGACAAAAAATTTATAATACGTAGCGACTTCCCTTCAATTTACTTGACAGAATTTTCCCTACAAAGTAGTGTAGCATAAAATGGTGAAAATAGATGATTTTGATTACGAGCTGCCGATTGATCTAATTGCCCAAGAACCGGCGAATCCGAGAGACAGTTGCCGATTATTGGTAGTCGAGGGAGATAAAATCACGCATAAACACTTTTATGATTTGGCGGAAATGTTGACCAATAATGATGTGTTGGTAATAAACCGGAGCCGGGTGTTTCCGGCCAGACTTTTGGGAAGGAAGGAAAGTGGGGGAAGAGCAGAGATTTTATTGATTAGTAAACTGGGAGATTTTAGGTGGTTGGCACTGGGTAAAGGAGTAAAAATGGGTCAAAGAATTTGTTTTGCTGATAATTATTTTGGGGAAATAATTAAGATATATGGGAAAGAGGTGGAAGTTAAGCTAAATTTTGGCGAGGAAGTCATTGAAGAAATAGGCATAGTACCACTACCGCCATATATAAAATCTGATGGGGATAGACGGGAGGAATATCAGACGGTGTATGCCAAAGAGACCGGCAGCAGTGCCGCCCCGACCGCCGGCCTGCATTTTAGTAAAGAACTTTTAAAAAAGTTAAAAAAGAAGGGGGTGGAAATTGAAGAAGTGGTGTTGCAGGTGGGGTTGGGGACCTTTGGGGAAGTGACAACGAAAAATATAAAAGAGAAAAAATTACATAGTGAATTTTATGAAATTGACAGACCAACGGCACTTAGATTAAATGAGGCAAAAGTAGCAGGGAAAAGAATAATTGCGATAGGAACTACCTCTTTGAGAGTGTTAGAAAGTGTTGTTGAAAATGGGAAAGTACAGGCCAAAAGGGGTAGAACTGATATATTTATTTATCCACCATACCGCCTAAAATTTGTTGATTCTTTGATTACCAATTTTCACCTGCCAAAAAGCAGTTTAGTAATGTTGGTGGCGGTGATTTTAGGAGAAAAATGGAGGGAAGTTTATGGAGTGGCGGTAAAGAAAAAATATCGTTTTTTCAGTTTTGGTGACGCCATGTGGATTAGATAACTGTGATATAATCCAAAAGTTAAAGATTTATTTTAGACACTTAAGCTCCTGGGCCAATAACCCGTGTGAGAATAAATAAGGAGAAAAAATATGGCAAAAAAGAAAACTGAAATAAAAGAAGAAAAAGTTGAGGTGAAGGTTAAAACGGAAAAGAAATATGACCTGAGTGTGGGTTTAAAAGATTTATTAGCAGCGGGAAGTCATTTGGGGCACAAAATTTCCAAAACAAATCCTAAGGCCAAAGAGTTTATTTATGTGGCCAAAGAGGGGATTCAAATAATTGATTTAGTGAAAACTTTGGCTAAATTGGATGAAGCAGCTAATTTTATTTATCAGGCCAAGAAAAACGGACAAACGGTAGCTTTGATTGGGACCAAAAGACAGGCTCGGGAAGTAGTTAGGCGGGTAGCCGGAGAGGCGGGAGTGCCTTTTGTTACCGATAGGTGGCTTGGAGGAACGGTGAGTAACTGGTCGGAAATTAAAAAAAACATAAAACGGTTAAACGACATCAATAGTGGAAAAGAAGCAGGGAAATTTGCCGAATATTCCAAAAAAGATTTGTCGCTGCTGCGTAAAGAAACAGGGCGCCTGAATAAAATGGTCGGAGGTCTGACAACTTTGGAAAAATTATTTGATGTGGCCTTTGTAGTGGATGCCGGATTTGAAAAGACGGCAGTTAAGGAGTGTCGGGAAAAAGGAATTAAAGTAGTGGCGATAGTAGATACTGACGGAGATCCCAATGGTGTGGATGTGGCCATACCAGCCAATGATGACAATGTTAAAAGTATTACGGTGATAGTGGAGGAAATTGGCAAAGCATTAAAAGCCGGTAGTCAAAAATAAATATGGACAACAAAAAAATAATTGAGCTAGTAAAAAAGTTAAGAGCGGAAATGGGGTTGGGGATTATGGAGATTAAAGCGGCGCTGGAAGAGGCGGATGGTGATGAGAAAAAAGCGAAAGAAATATTGAAAGTAAAGGGTTTCGAGAAGGCCAAAAAAAGAGCGGAAAAGGAAACTCATCAGGGAATAGTAGCAAGTTATACCCATAGTACCGGTAAAATTGGGGTAATGGTGGAGCTTCTGTGTGAGACCGATTTTGTGGCTAAAAATGAGGAGTTTGTAAAATTGGCAAAGGACCTGTGTTTACAGGTAACGGCCATGGAGCCAGAAAGTACTGATAAATTATTGGAGCAGGAATATATTAAAGATCCAACCCAAAAAATAAAAGATTTGGTAATAGCTTTGAGCGCAAAATTCGGAGAGAAGATAAAAATAGGTAGGATGGAGAGGTTTGAGATTTGAGGAGTGTTAGATGGTTAGGTTAATATGGTTGAATGCAAAAGACGTTAGTAATCTGTTCAAAGAACGAAGAAAAGACAATCGCGGGTGTGATTCAGAAATCAAAGAAATATGTTGATCGAATAATTGTGGTTGATGGTCATTCGACCGATAAGACCGTTAAATTGGCCAAAACAGCCGGGGGAGAAGTAGTTTTTGACCACAGAAAGGGAAAGGGAGAAGCGATTAGAATGGCGATTGAGATGACAGATAATGAAGGGATAACTATTTTTATGGATGCTGACGGTTCACATGAACCCAGGGATATCAAAAAATTGGTAGAGCCAATAGAAAAAGGAAGAGCGGACTTGGTTATTGCCTCGAGAGGACGAGGGGGGAGTGACGAGTTGAGTGGGAGTGTGGAAAAATTTATTCGATTGATAGGTAGCAGCATAATTACCATGGTGATTAACCTGAGGTTTAAATCCAATATAACCGATTCGCAAAACGGGTTTAGGGCGATTAAATCAAGTATCGCCAAAAAACTGGGTTTGAGAGAGAATTCTTTTGCCATAGAACAGGAGATGTTGATGAAAGTACTGAAGAATCATTATCGGGTAGGTGAAATATCAAGTCATGAGTACGAAAGAAAATTTGGGAGATCCCGGATTAAACTTAATATCGAGACTTGGAGATATTTATTTAGTTTAATAAGGGATATTTGGTGAAAAAAGGTAAATATAGGTTACTAGTGTTGGTGATTTGTGTAATAAATTTTGTTGCCATGCTACCGTTGGTTAATAGACCTCCTGTCCATGACGAAACCAACTATTTTGAAGGTGTACGGACCATTGCACAAAATAACCTAAATCCTTTTGTGGAGTTTTGGGGGTATAAACCACCAATGATGTTTGAGATTCCGGCGTTATTGATAAAGTTGTTTGGAGAGTCGATGATCTGGGGAAGATTGTATGTGTTTTTATTATCTTCTTTAACTTTGTGGTATTTGTATCTGGTTGGAAAAATACTGTTTAACGAAAAAGTAGCTTTAGGTGGAGTGATAACTTTAGGTTGTTTTACGCTTTTTGTGGTCCAGGGTACATTGTTTATGGATCCGGTACCACAGGCCTTGTTTGTGTTGATGGTAGTTTATTATTTTGCCAAAAGAGATTGGTGGCGACTGACACTTAGCGGAATAATGTTGGCGATGACTAAGGAACCGGCAATAATATTGTTTCCAATGCTGATGGTGGTGGAATTATTAAATAATAAGAAAAATAATGACTCAAAAAAAATAATTTTTGGGTTGGTGTCACCTTTGGTGGTATTTGGATTGTGGTTAATGATAAATAAGGCAGTATTGGGATGGTATTTGTGGCCTTTTAACACAAACCTATTTGATATAAACAATATTTTTCAGTATGACTATGTGAATATATATTTAAGAAATGTTTTTTGGGATAAATCTTTATTTTTGGTGTCTTCGCTGGTTTTGGTGGGTGTATTAACTAAAAAGAGGAATAAAACGGTATTGGGAATTTTGTGTTTGGTGATACTGGATGTTTTGATGTACATGTTATTATCCCCAATGGTGAGGTATGTGCTACCCGTTTACCCTTTATATTTCCTGGTATTTGCTTACTATTGTGATATATTTTTTCAAAAAAATTATTACCAGTTTATTTTAATTTGTGCAGTTTTATCGGTGACAATATCTTTGTATCAGTCAAATTTTGGTGGACCGTTTAGAGATTTGGGTGATTCGTCAGATTATCGAAGTATAAGTATGGGTAGTAAAATTTTTAAGGAGGTGGGGCAATATATTGATGATACCTATCCGGGACATGCAATTGCGATTGAATGGCCGGGGGCAGATTATTTTAGTGATACGAGCTATGGATATATTAATGGTGAGCACAATATAATAAGTTTTGATGTCAATAAAGGATGTAAATTGGATTTTTCTAAGGTTGGCAACATTCTTCCCGATAGCGAGCAGGTATTGTTGATAAGAACATCGAGTGACAATTGTAATTATGGTGTGTCCGGGTGGAAACTAACCCCACTGAAAGTGTTTAGCGCATTTGGGTTAAATGGAAATATGTTGGCCGAAGCTAGAATATATTTGTTAACAAAATCCGCACTGATAAGATCGTTTGGTGCACCATAAATAAAATGGGTATCAATATTGATTTTGCCAGGAATCTAATTAAGTCAAATTTTATTTCTTTAAGAAGACCCTATAAATTAACCTTATCAATAACGGATAAATGCAATTCCAAGTGTTTAAGATGTGGTATTTGGAAGACAAAGAAAAAAGAAGAGATGTCGACAGAGAAGATCCGAAAATTTTTTTCGACTAACAGCTACTTTAACTGGATTGACATTACCGGCGGAGAGATTTTTTTAAGGGATGATCTGGTGGAGATTTTTAAGATAATAAAAGAAACCCAAAAGAAAATATATTTTATCCACTTTCCCACCAATGGAATTTTGACGGAAAAGATTGTAGCTGAAGTGAAGAATATTATTGACTTAAACTTCCCTAAATTCATTGTGTCGATATCTCTGGATGGTTTACCAGAAACTAATGACAGATTAAGGGGAGTAAGGGGGGACTGGGGGTTGGCGGTAAGGACTTATGAAGAACTTAGAAAATTAAGATCAAAAAGATTTGACTGTTATTTGGGAATGACGCTGTCGCTGGAAAATTGTGGCGAAATTGAGGAATTGTATGAGTTGCTAAAACAAAGAATACCTGGTTTTGAGAGGAGAGATCTTCATTTTAATATTGCCCACGAATCGGAACATTATTATCGAAATATCGGTTTAATACCGGGTGATTTACGAAAGGTGGTGAAGACAATGAATCGGTATTTAAAAAAGAGGGGACCGGTGTTGAATCCCGTCGGTATGATTGAAGGTAATTATCAAAAGTTGGCGGAAAAATATATTTTTACGGGAAAAACCCCAATCAGATGCCGGTCAGGTGAATTGTCGGTGTTTGTCGATCCTCAAGGGGATGTATATCCTTGCAGTATGTGGAATCGGAAGTTGGGAAATTTAAAAGAAAACAATTTTTCTTTGTTAAAGATTTTGGGTAAAGACAGGAGTTTTACTGATGAGATTAAAAAAGGAAAATGCAGCCAATGTTGGACACCATGTGAGGCATATCAAACCATTTTGGGTAATCTGATTTGTTGGTGTAGGTGATCGGATAATGTCAAGTTTGGGGAGAATATCAGATTGGGAAGAATCCAGAGGTTTGAGATATAATAAAGAAGATGTTTACTTCGACTGGATTGTCAGAAAGGTCAGCAGAGAGGGTGGTACGTTTTCTTGAGCATTTGGGAAGCCCCCCTGTAGTGGAGGTGATTACAGAGGTTAATTTGGTTAATTTTGGTTTATTTTTACCACCTGATATTTTAAGGAGATCCGTACAGACCGGAATTGATTTATTGAGAGTGAGTATTACAGGTTCTATGGCTGATAATGTTTCAGGGAGAAAACAGAGACCGGCTGATGTAAATTGATTTGCTAAAATAGGTTTATGTTAAACACAAACGATGTAAACACCCGGATGGGGAAGATTGCGGACTTATTTTTAAATGATATCGGCTCAATTCGGACTGGGAGAGCGACACCGGGATTGATTGAAAATGTAGTGGTGACGGTTTACGGCGGACAAAAAATGACGTTAAAAGAGATTGGTTCAATTATGATACCGGATGTCAGAACCATTACTTTTCAGCCTTGGGATCAGTCAATAATTCGGGAGGTCTGTAATGAAATTGCCGCTGCCAATATCGGAATGACACCGGCGGTGGATGGGGAATTAATCCGGATGAGTTTACCAATGATGACGGTAGAGCAGAGGGATGAATATGTGAAACTTCTGGGAAGAAAATTGGAGGGGGCGAGAGGGATGATTAGGGATGCCCGGGGGGATTTTCGGAGGAAATTGGTCGATGCCAAAAATGACAAGGAAATTTCGGAGGATGAATATAAGAGGGATGAGGCCGAGTTGCAGAAATTAACGGATCAGTATACGACAAAACTTGAGGAATTGGCGAAAAAGAAAGAGATGGAGATTAGGGCGTAATATGGATATCCTTATTTTTATCGTTGCCTTATCGGTACTGGTGTTGGTGCATGAATTTGGACATTTTTTTGCGGCTAAAATAACCGGGGTAAAAGTAGAGGAATTTGGGTTAGGATTGCCGCCAAAAATAATTTCCAAAAAAAAGTGGGGGACTGTTTGGAGTTTTAATTGGTTACCGATTGGTGGGTTTTGTAAATTGTATGGAGAAGACCCGCCTTCGCCGGAGGCTTCGGCAGGGCAAGGGGGGAATAAAAAATATTCATTTCAATATAAAAATCCGCGGCAGAAAGGATTGATTGTGTTGGGAGGAGTATTAATGAATTTGGTTTTGGCTATTGCTATTTTTTCAGTGGTCTATACCATTTTAGGAATTCCGGTGGATACCGATCGGGTCCGGATTATCGGAGTAGCCAAAGACAGCCCGGCAGAGGCTATAGGCCTAAAGATTGAGGATGTGGTGATATCGGTAGGCGAGAGGGAACTAAAAAAAGCAGCTGAACTAACAGAAGAAGTGGCTAAATTTAAAGGAAGAAAAGTAGAGATGGTGGTAGACCGCAAAGGTGAGAAAGAATTGTTTGTGATACCGGTTCGGGAGAAAGCACCGGAGGGTCAGGGATTGTTGGGTTTAGTTATATCCAACACGGAAATGAAGAAAATTAAATGGTATGAATTTTATAAGGGAATTGGAGCCGGATTTAAAGAAGCTTATTTTTGGGGCAAAATAATATTTGACGGAGTGACTAAAATGGTTGGCGGATTATTAAAAGGTCAGGTGCCTAAAGATGTATCGGGACCGATTGGGATGTATCAGGCAACTAGTAGTATTCGAATGAATCAGGGAATTTTGGCGGTGGTTCATTTTTTTGGAGTGGTGTCAGTTAATTTGGCGATTGTCAACGTATTGCCTTTTCCGGCATTAGATGGCGGCAGAATTATTTTTGTGTTTTACGAGCTAATTTCCCGCAGACGTGCCAACCAAAAATTTGAACTGATGGTAAATAATCTAGGAATGATGATACTGCTGGGTCTTATTGCCCTGATAACTTTTGGGGATGTTTATCGACTGATAGTAAAATAAACCCCCTGCCCTGTGGGTATCCCCCTTGAGGAAGGGGGACTTTAGCCTCCCTTTTCAAGGGAGGTATCTCGACGAAGTCGAGAGGGTGGGTTTAAATTGGGCTAATTTCGACAATGATGGCAGTGTTTGGTTCCAAATAAAGATTTTCAGTCAGGGAGGAAGTAGAAATAGTCACTTTTTTGGAGGTGGGTTTACCTAAATATTTCTTGGTGGTAACAGTATAAGAACCCGGGGTTAAACCTTTGAAGGTTAAGGGAAAAGTTTCAGAATGAGTGGAGCGGGCATCGTAATTGACGATTAGGGTTTGATATTTGGAACCGGTTTTGGCGGACATCGAAGTTACCCAAGTGCCGTCTCCAGTGCTAGGTAAAAGAGAACCGTCTTTTAATTCATTTAAAAAAGGAATAGCAAAGTAGCGGGGTTTGGGTTTTTGGTCGTGGGTTAATAATCCCCACCCACTGGACTTGTCGGAACGAGGGGAGGGACCGTCAACCGGTTCAAAGGTGAAAATACGATGAATTTTGCCGGCCAGTTGGGTAACTACAGCCATAAGGTGAATGCCGCTTTGGGAGCCGTCATACCAGGAATCGGGTTCGGGGTTGGGTCCGACTTCAGTAATTAGACGTTCAATGTCGAAGTATTGAGGGTAATCGGAGAGAATTTTATTGAGGTTGTCAAAATCGGCTAAATAATCAGCCGGGTTTTTGCTGTATTTATGCCAGGAGATAAAGTCGAGACGAATACCGGAGGCGGCAGTACTTTTGAAGAGGGATTTTATCCAATTGGCATAATAAGCAGTAATGGCCGGGCCACCGATTTTATAATTTGCCCTACCGGCACCGTCAACAATTGCCCGGGCAGTTTGATGATAGAGGGTGGTGTAGTTATTTGAACCGCTGTAGTGCCAGCCACCAAAGAGGTCTGGCTCGTTCCAGACTTCGTAGTAGATACCGCTAATATTTTTATCAACTGAATAGCGACGGGCGGTGGCC
>JAGVHP010000037.1 GCA_020056515.1 Candidatus Shapirobacteria bacterium | reverse complement strand
AGTACGGATACCTTGTTACGACTTAACCCTCATCGCTGGATTTACCTTAGTCCCGGAAACCGGGATTTTGGGTACCCCCAACTTTGCTGATTTGACGGGCAGTGTGTGCAAGAGGCGAGAACGTATTCACCGCACGCTGCTGATGTGCGATTACTACCAATTCCAAGTTCATGCAGACGAGTTTCAGCCTGCAATCCCAACTGAGGATTGTTTTAGGGGTTAGCTCCACCTTGCGGTATTGCGACCCTCTGTGCAATCCATTGTAGGATGTGTGTAGCCCTGGACATAGGCATCATGATGACTTGACATCGTCCCCTCCTTCCTCCTAACAAAATAATGCTAGGCAGTCTCGTATGACACAATAACATACGATGGGGGTTGCGCTCGTTACCTCACTTAAGAGAACAACTCACGTCACGAGCTGACGACAGCCATGCAACAGCTGTGTACCACCCTCGAAGGACTTCTACTTTCATAGATCTGCAGGTACATTTCAAGCCCAGGTAAGGTTCATCGCTTCGTATCGAATTGAACCACATGCTCCACTGGTTGTGCGCCTCCCCGCCAATTCGTTTGAGTTTCGGCCTTGCGGCTATACTCCCCAGGCGGTCTGTTTAACGCGTTAGCTTACATCCCCTCTAATAAATCAAAGAGAACTAACAGACAACGTTTACAGCTAGGACTACTCAGGTCTCTAATCTGATTGGCTACCCTAGCTTTCGTCTACTCAGCGTCAGTATGTACCTAGTCACCCGCCTTTGCGCTTGGTGTTCTTTGTAGTATCCACGGATTTAACCCCTACACTACAAATTCCAGTGACCCCGATACCACTCGAGTTTTCCAGTATCCTGCCCCTTTCCCCGATTAAGTCGGGGTCTTTGAAACAAGACTTAAAAAACCGCCTACAGACTCTTTACGCCCAATAAATCCGGGTAACGCTTGCAGCCTACGTATTACCGCGACTGCTGGCACGTAGTTAGTAGCTGCTTATTCTTCCCGCCTTCATGGCGGAATAAAAGGAGTTTACAACCCGAGAGCCTTCATCCTCCACGCGGTGTCGCTGCGTCAGACTTTCGTCCATTGCGCAAAATTCCTAACTGCTGCCACCCGTAGGTGTATGGGCCGTGTCTCAGTCCCATTGTGCCGGACTCTCCGCTAAGAGCCGGTAGCCGTCATCGCCTTGGTAGGCCGTTACCCCACCAACAAGCTGGTAGCTGATAGGCCACTCTCAAAGCGTCTTGCGACTTTGGTCTTGCGACCACATGGGAAATTACTCCCGCTTTCGCGGGGCTATGTCCCACTTCGAGGCATGTTCCTATCTTATACTCACCCGTTTGCCACTACGTCGACAGATAACACTAAAATCTTATAAAAGATCTTAGTGTTACCTGCTAACATCGTTCGACTTGCATGTCTTAGGCACACCGCCAGCGTTTACCCTGAGCCACGATCAAACTCTTAGTACAAAAGAAAATGGTTTCAAATAAACCAAAAAATTTTTAGAAATCCTCTCTGGTACTAGCAACCGTGGCTAAAAAAAAGTGAACGGATTGTTAATGTACTCAGCCATAGGCTGATCCGCCTTCGGTGGAAAAAAATTCCTATACTTCCGACAGTGGAGATATTTTACTATATTTTTACGATTTGTGCAGTAGGTAAGTAATTTACGCTTTCAATTTCCGCCGAGGTAAAAATCGTCTGATATTTATGACAGATGTCAGCCACCAGCTGTCGATGTTCGGGATCCAGTTCCGAAAAAATATCATCCAAAAGTAACACCGGTTCCTCTTTATATGTTTCCAAAAGGTAATTAATTTGGGCCAGGCGTAGCGCCAAAACCGCCAATCTTTGTTGTCCTCTTGAGCCCCAAAAAGCCAAATTTTTGTCTTCACTCTCAAAAGCCTGGCTCTCAATCGAAAAGTCATCCCGATGCGGTCCTCTTTTGGTGTAGCCCAAGCTTATTTCATCTCTTGCCTCCGTCTCCAGTCTTTTTAGGTCAATCACCGACGGATGATACTTTATTCCCAATTTGGCCACCTCTCCATTTTCATGTTCACCCCAAAATTGATTCACCGACTGGACAAAATTGGATCTAAATCGATGTATTATTTCAGCATTCTTAACCAATGACTGATTCCAATAAAATAATTCTGCCTCTTTAGCTCGTCCTGTGGCAATCAGATCTAAAAGCTCATTTCGGTGTTTCAAGGCTCGGTTATATTGGGACAATGCCGACGCGTAGCTCCATTCACTGGTGGCAAAAATTGTATCCAAAAAATCCCGCCGTCGGTTTGGTGACCCGGTCACCAGCCGAATATCCTCCGGCTCAAACAACACGCACCGTAAAGACCCCAAATATTTCGATTTCGGCTTGGTCACTTTGTCAATGTAATATTTTCGGCCACTTGATCCGTTATCTAAAATCAGTTGAGCCTCCAATTCTTTTTCACCCCCATTTTCCACCTTGCCTCTTACCGATAAAAACTTCTCTCCCCACAAAATTAATTGCCCCAACTTCGGCGCCCTAAAGCTTTTGCCCGAAGATAGAAAAAAAATCGACTCCAATAAATTACTCTTACCGCTGCCATTTCCTCCCAAAATCAAATTCACTCCGCTCTTAAAATCAAAGATTTTCTCCTTATACGACCGGAAATTTTGCAGGGTTATTTGGGAAAGATACACAAAACGAGTATATCAAAATGTCCAGCTGGTAGGAGTTGAACCTACTTAGAATGGTTTTACAGACCACTGCCTTACCGTCCGGCACCAGCTGGTTCGCGCTTGATTATATCAATATCTTCCACCGTAATCCACGCCGCCATTTGTCCAAAACCCCTCTTGTCAATCTCAAACGGCTCAATCTTCTCCGCCCCTGTTAAAAAAATCAGCAAACAATATTTTTTGTCAACAAATAATTTATAAAAATAATTCAATTTATCTTTAGTAATTCCATCATCCTGTCCGTATTTTTCCAAAATCTTTCTGATTCTTTTCGGCGTCAAACTTTCAAACTTTATAACTTTACCAACTTTAGAAACTACCGTTACCGGCTCTCCCGAATTCTTAAAAAATATCCGATCTCCAACATTAATTTTGTCCCAAGGTAGGTGTTTAGTTTTATACCATCTTGACTCTATTTTCTTTTCGCCACTTAAAATCTTTGGTAATAGTCCCCACTCTTTTTTCATATAGGCTACATGATCCATACCGACTATAATAAGCTATGAAACTTTGCAGTGCTTGTTTTCTAGGGGTTCGCTGTCTTTGGAATCGCGCCAGTCGACCCAATAAAAAAATTCTTGAATTATCCAAAAAAGAAATATTAATTCCCATATGTCCCGAACAACTTGGAGGTCTTTCTACCCCTCGGGAACCATGTAAAATTGTCGGTAACAAAGTTATCACTCGGTCAGGCAAAGATGTCACCGACAATTATAATCGAGGTGCAGAAGAAGCCCTAAGAATTGCCAAATTTTATGGAATTACCGAAGCCATTTTAAAACAAGGTAGCCCTTCTTGTGGTTGTGCCACCACCGAACCCTTAAAAAGAGGGGAGGGGGTTACCGTCAAATTATTTCGTCAAAACGGCATTAAAGTTATTTCTCAAGGACAGATAAAATAAATCATGAAATTGATAAATATTACTCCCGAACTTGTCGTTATCGATGTTGATAAATCAGTTGCTTTTTACGTCAACCTTTTAGGTTTTAAAAAAACAATGGGGGATTCTCACTTTGCCAGACTTCAAGCTGGTACTTCCGAATTGATGATCATGCTCAAATCAGATTTTGATCTGGAAGCTCCCACCCTAAATCGTCCCCATCACTCCGGCTGGTCCCTGATTGTTATCGAGACCGACGATATCGAAAAAATATATGAAAAAATAAACAGTCAGGTGAAAATTCACCGTCAATTAAAATCAACCTCTTACGGCACTCGCGAGTTTACCTTCGAAGACCCTGACGGTTATCTGGTTCAGTTTACCCAACGGTTGGAAGTATAACCAAAAATGGCAGTTACTAACTACAATCCTAGAAACACCGATCGTAAAAATGAATTTTTATGCGAAGTTGACGAAAACGATAATCTCATTGGTCCGGTTACACGCGAAGAATGTCACAATGAAACCCGAAAACCTTGGCATCGATCAACTCACGCCTATTTATTGGACCAAAACGGAGATTTATTTCTTTCCCAGAGAAGTTTTTCCAAGGATACTGCGGCCGGTATGTGGACAATTAGTGCCGGCGGACATGTTAAATTTGGCGACACCCCTGAGGCAACCATCAATAAAGAATTGGAAGAGGAATTAGGGATAAAAACTAACCTTGAATTAATCGATAAATTAATTATTGATTATGGTTCGGAAAAGGAAATTTTATATATCTTTGCTGGCACCACTGGCGATAAACTGCGATTCAACCCCAATGAGATCAATCAAATTAAACTTTTTAATTTCGACACCATTACCAATAATTTTATTTCTGGTAAATTTGACCTCTCCGGTGGCTCCCGGGATACCTTTAAACACATTCTCAAAACCGGTACTTTGGCCAAATTTAGACAAAAAATACTATTACATAGTTCTAATGTACAATAGCGTATATGTCCCAAATCAAGGCCCTAATTTCCGATGCTGACGGCACTCTGGTCAACACTATTTTTCTCATCCGTCATGGTCAATACGAAGCTGCGGTTCAATATCTTCTCTCTCAAAAAGTTCCTCGAGCCGATATTCCCAAATATGACCGGTATGAAAATTACATTAATCGCTCCGTTGGTGGCAGCACCAAAGATACCTTTCAAAAAACTTTTAAATTGTTATACGGTGACACGATCTACAAATCTTTGTTAAAGAAAATTGATTTTGACAAACTTGACAATAGTCTCACTCCGGTTCAGGATCATTTGGCTCCACTCTACGTTCACCCATTTCATGGGTTAACCGAATTGTTTAATTGGGCCGGAAAAAAGCAAATTAATCTTGGTATTGTTACCAGTGGTAACCGCCGGATGATTATCCGTAATTTTGGTGTTTCCATACCGGACCTAGGATACACTGAATTGTTTCAAGCCGACGACATTGATGTTAACGAGCGTTTTACCGCTTTTCTTACCCGCGCCAAAGCCGTTTATAACCTACCCAAATTTGAAGTCATCACCTGCGACGATGTTGTCAAAACCAAACCGGATCCCGAAGGATTACAAAAAATGCTTAACAAATTAAGGTTCTCTGTCAACGAAGTATTGGTTATGGGTGACCACCCTTCCGATATGCAGGCTGCCTCGGCCGCTGGTCTTCATGCCATCGGCATCACCCACGGTTTTAGTTCACCTGCTGAATTGAAAAAGGCCGGTGCTTTAAGGGTAGTGGATTCTTTACTGACCGTTCCCAAGTTAATAGACAACCATAATACAGGTCTAAAAAAACTTTTTTAACATGACCCTCAATCTCATTTCCTGGAATCTCGCCGGTATGCGGGCGGCCATTAAAAAAGGGCTTTGGGATTTTGTTAAAAAGGATTCTGCTGATATTTATTGTTTTCAGGAAACCAAAGCCCTGCCCGACCAAGTACCCTTACTTGAATGTCCGTCCGGATACCATCAATACTGGAATCCGGCCAAGAAAGCCGGTTATTCTGGGGTCGCTACTTTTACCAGAGAGGAACCTAAATCGATCATCATCGGTGAAGCCGACAATGATTGGGATGACGAGGGCCGGGTTTTGATTACTAAATTCGACGAATTTACCCTCCTTAATGTTTATATTCCCAATGGCGGTCGCGATCTTGGCCGTCTCGATTATAAACTGAAGTTTTACGACACTTTTTTAAAATATATCAACGACCTTCGGGATCGGGGAGAGAAAATTATCTTCTGCGGTGACATCAACACCGCTCACCATGAAATCGATCTGGCTCGCCCCAAGGACAATGTCAAAAACACCGGCTTTTTACCAATCGAACGGGCTTTTATGGATAAGTTTGAAAAACAGGGTTGGGTTGACACCTACCGTCTTTTACATCCCGACAAAGTCGAGTATTCCTGGTGGTCTCAGCGTCAGGGTTGCCGCCCTAAAAATATCGGCTGGCGCATTGACTATTTTTTCATCGACGCTAAACTCAAATCAAAAGTTACTGACGCTTTTATTCTGACCGATGTCCTCGGCTCTGACCACTGCCCAGTGGGAATTAATATCAAGATTTAAGGTCCCCTTTCTCGAGGGGAAGGTGGTGCGGAGCACCTAGGGGTTTAGACAATAAAACACCTCGCCCCCTCTCTTTTTAACCACCGGTTATTTTGCATACAATTACAGTCCATTTCTCTTAGTTTAGCCCAATATCCCGGCGAATGATTTTTGATCAAAATATGCGCCAATTCATGCAAAATCACATGTTCAAAGAGTTCTTTAGGGAACATTATTATCTGCCAATTAAAATTTAAGTTACCTCTCGATGAACATGACCCAAATCGGGTTTTTTGATTTTTAATCTTAATACTTCCGACCCTTATCTTATGTTTTGCTGCTAATCTGTTAACTTCTTCTCTAATTATCTTGAGTGCCCAGAGTCTCATTTTTTTATCAATTACTTTCCTTAAATACTTTTCAGTTGTTTTTTTACTTCTGACATAAATTTCTTTTCTATCCTCAAAAATTACTAGGGAATCTCTTTTACCCATCGTTATATTAACTCCATATTCTTCTCCCAAAATAACCATCTTATCCAACTTATTTATTTTTTTTATTTCCGGCATCTTCGATATTCTCTTTTCAATCCAATTTCTTTTCTCTTCAATTATTTTTTTCCAGTCAGT
>JAGVHP010000048.1 GCA_020056515.1 Candidatus Shapirobacteria bacterium | reverse complement strand
TGATGCTCAAATGACTCCGGACGCCGTTACTTCAACTAATATCAAATATATAAATTTATTGTCTCCTTTTGGCATCGGCAACCCCACCCCCATTTTTTATTTTAAAGATCTTACTATTTCCTCTCTTCGTCAGATTGGTTCCACCGGCGATCACCTAAAATTCAAATTCGGTCAACTCGACGGAGTAGCCTTTCGCCAAGGTAAATTATTTTCCGGGTTAAAAATCGGTCAAATTTTATCTTTTATTGCCTCCCTCGATCTCAACACCTGGAATGGTTCCACCTCCCCCCAACTAATTGTCAAAGAAATTTTATAGAAGTCTCCCTTTCATCAAAGGGAGAAGCGGCGCAGCCGAGAGGGATTTGTGTTACAATATTCTCAAAGCGTTATTATTCCGGCCAACACCGGGAGAGCCAAGGGAAGAACCCCGGCGGCGGCCGGGTACTAGAACCCTTCAGAAGTTCAACTGTAAATAGAAAGGCGTGTGTCGTAGATCCGCCTATGGTGGATCGTAATCGGAGCACGAAAAACAAACAAGTTTTTTGTTATCCCGCACACGCGGGATATTTTATTATAAAATTACTTATTAAGGTTCCTTTCATCAAAGGAAAGGTGGTACGAAGTACCAAAGGATTTAAATTATGCGAACATTAATCAAAGACACTCTGTCCGAAGTTGGTAAAACTTTAACTATTAAAGGTTGGATAAATAGCATCCGTAGTTACGGCAAATTGGTCTTTGCTGACATTCGTGACCGCAGCGGTCTGCTTCAGGTCGTCGGCGGCAAAGATTTGGGAGCCCTTAAACTCGAATCAGTGGTCGAAATTTCCGGCACCATCCGTTCCCGCGATGCTAAATATTTTAATGACAAATTATTAACCGGCAAAGTGGAAATGGAGGTCAAAGATTTAAAACTTTTATCTCCTGCCGCCGAATTACCTTTTGATGTTCATCAACCCGAACTCAATGTTTCCCTGCCAGTTTTACTCGACTATCGGACTCTAAGTTTCCGTCATCCCAAAGTTCAGGCAATTTTTAAAGTCCAGGAAGTAGTTATTGATTCTTTTCGCCGGGCTCTAAAAGCCAAGGATTTCTTTGAATTTCAGTCACCCGCCATAATTTCTTCTGTTCCTGAAGGTGGCGCTGACGTCTTTAAGGTCAAATATTTTGACTATGAAGTTTATCTTTCTCAAAGCCCCCAACTTTACAAGTCCCTGCTGGTTTCGGCTTTTGAAAGAGTCTTTTCGGTCAACAAAATTTTTCGAGCCGAACCCAGTGTCACTACCCGGCATTTAACTGAAGCTATTAGTCTCGATGCCGAATTTGGTTTTATTGATTCATGGCTTGAGGTCAAAGACATGGCCGAATATACGATTAAATTTATTTTGACAGAAGTAGCTGACAAGTGTCAGGCTGAATTAGCCCTTTTCAATGTCACCGTACCGGCAGTACCCGACCATATTCCCTTTATTAAATTACGTGAGGCTCAGCAAATAATTTATGACCGTACCGGTCGTGATTGTCGTCAGGAAAAAGATCCCTCCCCTGAAGATGAACGGGAAATCTGTAAATGGGCCAAAGAAACTTATCAGTCTGATTTGGTCTTTATGACTCATTATCCTACCAAAACCCGGCCTTTTTATACTTATCCTGACGACGCCAATCCTAAATATAACCAGGGCTTTGATTTATTCGGTCGGGGAATTGAGTGGCTTACCGGCGGTCGGCGGATTCACGATTATGCCACCATTATGGAACATGTTAAGGAGTGGGGGATCGATCCTCAAAATATCGAGCTCTATCTTCAGTCCCTTCGTTATGGCATGCCTCCCCTTGGTGGTTTTGCCTTTGGGGCTGAAAGAATTACCATGCAGATACTGGGATTAGCCAATGTCCGTGAAGCTTCCCTTTTCCCCCGCGACATGGAAAGAGTCGACACCCGTCTATCGGCTCAAAATAAAAAAGCTTTTCCCTCCAAAACTGATCTCCACCAAAAATTAATAAAATTTCTTGATGACAATAAAACTGTTTATAAACACCTGGAACATGAAGAAACCAAAACTTCCGAGGATTCAGCCAAAGCTCGAGGTACCAAATTGTCCCAAGGAGCCAAGGCTCTGGTTATGTTTGCCGACGACAAACCGGTGTTGATTGTTTTATCGGCTGCTCAAAAACTGGACAATGCTGCCTTTAAAAAACAGTTTAAAGTCAAAGATTTGAAAATGGCCGATGCTCAAGAAGTTGAAAAAATTTCTTCTGTAATTCCTGGCGCCGTCCCGCCTTTTGGTAATTTATTTAATGTTCCAACTTACGTCGACAATGCCCTACTGAAAGAAACGGAGATTGCCTTTAATGCCGGTACCCGAAAGGCTTCAGTTATAATGAAACCGACCGATTTTGTCAGTTTGGTTAATCCGATAATTGGAGATTATGCTGTCTAGAAAAGCCGTTTTTAGTCTTTTGCTTATAAATTTATTTTTATTAACCTGGCATTTTGTTGAATCAAAATCCAAACTGTCAGATTCTCCCGCCTTTTTTATTTCTCCTCCCCAAGCGGTTGCCAAAACCAAAACTCTTCCTCTCCTTTCTACTCCTTATTATTTAATAATCGACCCGGCCGATAATCAAATTATTGCCGGCTCGCGTATTTCGGAAAAAATTTATCCTGCCTCTGTGACTAAATTAGCTACCGCCCTCACCGCCCTCAACCTCTATCCTCTCGACGAAGTCATCACTGCTAAAGCCTATTCCATCGGCAAAACCATGAATCTTGTCGAGGGTGAAAAAGTGACTGTTAACACTCTGGTCTCCGGGCTTCTAATTTTTTCTGCCAACGACGCCGCTTTTAATTTGGCCGATCACCTCAACGGTGGCACCTCTGCTTTTGTCGGCCAAATGAACGCTCTGGTCAAAAAATACGGTCTCTTAAATACCCATTTTATGAATTTTGACGGCCTCCATGACCCCGATCACTACTCTACCCTTTACGATCTTTCTCAAATTGGGAGGCTGTCTCTAAAACTCCCCTCAATTGTGGCAGCCGCTAAAACCAAAGAGGCCTCTCTTGCTGATTTAAGCGGTCAAATTAGTCATCACTTGGTTTCCACCAATGAATTATTGGGTAAAGTACCCGAAATTGAAGGTCTAAAAACCGGCTGGACTCCTGAAGCCAGTGGTTCGTTTATTGGCTTGGTTAATATAAACGGCCACTATCTTTTAACCCTAGTAGCCCAAAGCGTTGACCGTTTCGCTGATACCGCCAAACTGGTCACTTGGGCCAAATCCAATCTTTCCTGGGAATATCGCTCTTATTGAACCCACTTATCAGTCACCGCTGGAACGTAGGCCGTAAAGCCACCATCGCCTCCAAAAACGTAAACCGGTTGCAAAAACTGGGCCGGAGTTACTGGTTCAAAATAAGCCAAAGTTACTTTTCTAATCACCGTACTCTTGGCCTCACTGTCTTTAGCCGGCCAATAATAACCCATCTTCAAATCTTCATAAGCTGCCTCCGGGGTTTTAATCGGATAGGTTGAAGGCGCCGAGACGTCAACATTGATGTATTTGTATTCCACTTCAACTATTTTTTTGGCTGCCAGACTGGAGCCGGACACCAACACTGACACTGAAGCCTTGCTTAGGTCGTCGGTTACCATCTCCTGATTACCGTCCAACTTTTTTCGAAAAAAATCTACTCTGACCAAATTAGCATCATTTAATCCCGGTGTTTCCTTCAATCCCCCAAAGGCAATTTTCCAATAACTTATCTTATTTTCACCCTCTTCCAGGTCGGGATACATTTTTCCTGCCTGTTGCAAAAAGCTTTTAGCTACCGACACCGCCCCGGCTTTATCCGACATTTCATCGGGGTTTAAAAGTAGCTGGTCAGCCAGATAAGGGTAACTAAGGTTGAAATTACCCGACAGCACATTCATGGTCAGGGTTCGGTTAGTCAAACTGTCAGCAAATTCATAAATTCCTGTTTTTATTTCGGTTGGTTCTTTCCTAAAACCCATCAGGGCCGCTGTTTTTTTAGCAGCCTCCAACTCCCCAATCACACTTTTAGACCGGTAAATTACATACACTTTAGCTTGATCTTTAAATTTTGGGTAGGTGTCGTTTGGCAGCTCCAAACTAAATTCTTTTCTTTCAAATTTTTTGTCCGGAAAAACTATTTTTGGCAGAATTTGAAACCTAACTGTTGGCGGCACGTATGGGGTATGAGCCGCCAAATACACCTTCACCGCCAACCCGCCAATCCACCAAATGGCCACCAGTCCAACCAGTCCCACCCCTCCATATTTAATTATCCGCCGGCTAATATGGGCCACATAAGTTAACGATGTCATTAAATTATTTTACACTGTCCCCCTTGTCAAAGGGGGATGCGGCGAAGCCGAGGGGAATTTGGGTTTTGATGTTAAAATTCATTATGTCTTCAAAAGTTGTCCGCACCCGCATGGCTCCGTCGCCCACCGGTGATTTACATATCGGCTCTCTCCGGACTTTTCTTTATAGTTATGCCTTTGCCAAAAAAAACAACGGCCAGTTTTTACTCCGGATTGAAGATACCGATCAAAAACGGCAGGTTGTTGGTGCCGCTGACCGACTGAAGCAAGTCATGAAAGACTTCGGGCTCTCCTGGGACGGAGAGCCGGTAATTCAATCGGAGCGTTTAGGAATTTATCAAAAATATATCAAGGAATTGCTGGACCGGAATCATGCCTACTATTGTTTTTGTCCCCAGGAAAGGTTGGATAAGATTCGAAACGACGCCAAAGTTAAAAAAAGAATTCCCAAATACGACCGCCATTGCCTAACTTTATCCCCGGCCGAAATAGCCCAAAATCTCAAAGATGGCCTTCCTTATGTCATCCGGATGAAAATTCCCGATAAAGAAACGGTTAGTTTTAACGATCTGATTCGTGGTCCGATAACTTTTAATACTGCCGATCTTGATGATCAGGTGTTAATCAAAAGTAACGGCATTCCCACCTATCACTTTGCTGTCGTGGTTGACGACCATCTGATGGAAATCAGCCACATTATCCGGGCCGATGAGTGGATTTCTTCAACTCCCAAACACATTCTTCTATATAAATATTTTGGCTGGACCGTTCCCCAAATCGCCCACTTAACAGTCTTGCTTGATCCGTCCCATCCCGGGAAAATGAGCAAGCGTTTCGGTTCGGTATTTGCTCAACAATTTCTAGACGAGGGTTATTTACCTGAAGCCATGCTTAATTTTTTAATGCTTCTGGGCTGGAATCCCGGTACCGATAGAGAAATCTTTACTCTGGAAGAATTCGTCAAAGAGTTTAGTTTAGAGCATCTTCACAAAAAAGCCGCCATCTTTGACCGTAAAAAATTGGAGTATTTTAATGGTCTCTATATTCGTAAATTGAACGATGACAAACTTTTTTCTTATTTCAAAAAGTTTTTACCCCAAGCTTCCGACGGGCAAATTAAAATATTAATCCCCATTCTAAAAGATAGAATTGTTAAATTTGGAGATTTACCGGCCACCCTCAAATTTTTATTTGAGGACATCGATTACGATTCTTCTCTTTTACTCCAACGTGATTCCACCAAAGAACTTGTCACTGAAATGCTTACCAAAACCAAGGAAGTGTTATCTGAATTTTCTGACCTCCAAAACAAGTTAACTGAATTAATTGCAAAAAATTCTTGGAACACCGGCCAGTATTTTATGGTTCTTCGTGTCGCCATCTGCGGTGCCACCTTTACCCCGCCCATTGTTGAATGTTTGCCGGCACTGGGGATTGAGGGGACTATCCGAAAAATTAATATCGCTCTAGCGAAACTCAAGTAATTTTTGTTACTCTATTTTGTGCTGCCCGAGATCGCCATTAATGAAATTTATCCTGACCCACCTGTCAATCAAAAAGAGTGGGTAGAGATTATCAATCTTTCTGAAATTGCTATCGACCTGACCGGTTTTACTATCCGTGATTCCACCAATCATCATTTCCACCTTGATTCTTTTCTTGGTCCCCGGGAAATCAAAGTTTTTGAAAACCCAACTTCTTTTATCAACAATACTTCCGCCGACGATATCTCTCTGGTTGATTCGAGCGGTTCTGTCATTGATTCCCGTCCCAGCAAACCCCTTCCGCTGCACCTTTCCTTTTCCCGTCAAAATGACGGCTCTTGGTGCTTAACTGAAACCTCACCCAACCAACCAAATTTACTCTGTTTATCGAGTCTTACACCACTCCCTACTTCCACTTTACCCGCCAAAGCTTCAGCGACGGCGGGCCCCTATATTAATTTAGAAATCACTGAAATTCTGGCCGATCCTGACGATGGCAATGAGTGGATAAAAATTTATAATCCCAATTCTTTTAGTGTTGACCTCTCCGACTGGCGGGTTAGAGATCAGAGTGGCAACTCCCGCAAAATCACCTGTTCTTCTGTCGGGTCGCTTTCTACCTGCCAGACCTTCTTTTCTTCCGGCTTTTTAAATAACGACGGCGACGCGGTTTATTTGATTGATCCTCAACAAAGAACTGTTACCTCCTATTCCTATTCTCTTCCTCCTAAAGCCACCTCTACCAAAAAACCCACTGCCACCAAGAAACCCACTGTAACCAAAAAGCCGCCTGTCGGTTCTTCTGCCAATCTTTATTGCCCTCCGGTTTTGGGAATTACCTTTCCTCCTATTGCATCTCGCTCTTCCGGTCTTACAATAAAAGAATCAAAGTCACCGATTATGATATTTTCAACCATCTTAATGATTGGCGGTACTATTCTTATTTTGTCACCCCTTCTTTTTCATGGGTCAAAAAAAATAAATAAAATCATCGTTTTGTTTCCCGCCCTCATCTGGATGGCTGTTATTTTTTATCTCTCTTCGATTCCCACTACCGCCATTACCGGTACTTCACTTCAACGTTTTATCATTCTTAAAACTTTTCATCTGATTGAATATGCAGTTTTACTGGTACTAATTGTCTTGGCTACTCTATCTCCGTCAAAGTCAATTCTGTTTTCCTATCTTTATTCACTCACTGACGAGTTTCATCAGTATTTTGTTATCGGCCGCAGTGGCCGTTTCCGTGACACCCTTATTGACCTTTTAGGAATCTTTATCGGTCTTGTCGTCCTCCAATTCTTCAAAAAAACTTTTCCCGAAGTTAGGCGATATTTATTGCACTGCGGCAAATCTGAAAAAAATAGTTAAAACCTGTCTCTGGCGGAGAGTCCGTAAATAGTTTATAAGTTAATTATATTTAATTAATTAAAGGAGGTGAAAACTAAAAAATCACATGAAAAGAATTATTTTAGCTTTAATGCTTTCTGTCACCGTCGCCGGAGTGGCTTTCGCCAACACCCGAGCTGTCTGGACTGACGCTGTAACCGTTGGAAATAATCAAATCCAAACAGGTACCGCCGACCTTCAGGTTAGCAAAGATGGATCAACATGGAACACCGCCACCGTTGACTCTTCCATGGTTCTAACTGGATTAATTCCCGGTTCGTCCACAAACGGTTATTCGTTCTCGCTCTGGAATGCCAGTACTACTGGGTTAAATTTCAACACTTCTGGGCGAATTTCAGCTGTTAGCGGTATTGGGGCAGCCGATCCAACCAAACTTGAAGTAGCCGTATATGAAAATGGTGCCACTCCGGAGACAGGTTCCGGATGGGCTACTCTTGCAAGCTGGCAAGGTGTTACTGAAAAAACTTTCCTCAGCACCCTTCTTCCCGGAATCAGTAATTATAAAAATTACCGGATAGCCGCCAGACTTACATCTGCCGCAGACAACGAATGGCAAGGTAAAACAGTTATCTTTACTTTAGCGGTCACTGGTACGCAACCGTAACGGTCTGTTTTAAATAGGTTTTTCGGAACCCCGAGATACATCGGGGTTCCTCTAAAGCCTATGTTATCCAAAAAATTCCTAAACATAGTAAAGATAGGGATGGTTGTCATTTTTGGTTTGATCTCTATTATTACTTTGCTTGCCTCACTTCCTCGGGGACCACTCCGGGCTTTTGTGGTCAAATCCGGTTCTATGCGTCCGGCCATTATGGAAGGTTCGGTGGTTGTGGTTAAAAGAGGCTATCAAGACCTTTATCAAAACGACATCATCACCTTTATCAAACCCGATAACTTCCGTGAAAACGTCACCCATCGGTTGATTGCTGAAGTCAGTAAAGACGGCAAAACATTTTTTAAGACCAGGGGTGACGCCAATAATGTTGAAGATCAGTGGCTACTTCGACGCGAAGCTATTTGGGGAAAGGTAATATTTACCCTTCCTCTTTTTGGTTATCTTATTTCTTTTTCTCAAACAAAAATAGGGGTAATTTTTGTCTTTGTTTTACCCGCCCTGTTGATTATTGTCAGTGAAATTTTTACCGTTGTTAAAGTAATTAAAAAGAAAAAAAGTAAAAATATTCAAGCAACTCTTATTTTGTCCTTCTGGCTTTTGTCTTCAATTATCAATCAATCAACTAGTAGTTTCACTCATCAGGTTTCAGCCGCCAACAATCAAATAATCGCTGGTTGTTGGTCTCCACCATCAATCCCGGTTTTAGTCTCTCCCGCCAACAATACCTACACAGGCTTAGGCTCCCCTTGGGACCTAAACCCTGTCATGGATTGGCAAGATTCGGATATCTATTGTCCTCAAAATGGAGTTATCAGCTACCAGTATGAAGTTTATTCTGATTTGGGATTAACTAATCTTCTCTATCAATCTGGTTGGTTATCATCTTCCTCTATTTCTGCCGCTGGTACTTCCAATGGTACCTATTATTGGCGGGTGAAGGTTAAAGATTCCCTGAATTACACCAGTTCTTTTAGTTCTGTCTGGAAATTGGTCGTTGATCGAGTCGCCCCTACCTCCTCTCTCGATTCGTTTCCCCCAACCACCAACCAAAATCCCCAAGATATCAGCTATTCTGCTTCAGATGGCAGTGGCTC
>JAGVHP010000014.1 GCA_020056515.1 Candidatus Shapirobacteria bacterium | reverse complement strand
TTTATCTTTTAGGGTTAGTTGGAGCTTTTGGCCAACCAGGTTTCGAATCCTATATAAACTATTTTTATTTGACATGGAATGGTTGCCGGCGCCAAAATAGGTATCCTGGATTTCTTTTTGGTGGGCCAGATGAAAACCATTTTCTTTTAGCCACTTAACTATTTCTTCTTTGTTTTTGTATGTAAGTTTTACTTCAATTTCCATGTTTGTTTAGTATAGTCAAATTATGGTTGGACTTCATCTATTAATTGCGTCTAAAAGCAAATCCAAGGGGATGTTTCTAGTAGGAATTTCCAGACTGCCCTGTATCTTATATCTGGTTAGTCGATGTAAACCATCAATTATCTTGTTTCTTCCCTTATAGAAAACAAGGTCTAAGGGGTATCTTAAGTCGGCGGTTAATACTTTTTGGAAATGGGACGGTGATAGCTCGGGATGGATCAATAAATCATTTGGACTCAAATCATAATATCCTTGGTCACTTGACCAGAAAGGAATTTCAAAATGCCAAAGTAAACTATCAATCGGAATATTGGTGACAGGAATATCTAGAGCCCAAATTTTTTTAGGATCCTTTTCAAAATCAAAAGGGAAATCGAACCCAACCTCTCTGATTATTCGAGGAAATTCCGGGGTGGTCATATTTGTAGTGAAGACCAATTTGAACTCTTTCTTTGCCTAACGATTGTTTCGGCCATGTTTGTCGTTCTGTCAGAGAATGATTTTAATCTGGCAAAATCAATTATATCCTGTTGGCGGTGAGAATCAGCACCACCGCTTTGTAGGCAGTTGTGTCTGGCGACAATTTCCGAAGTTACTTTTTGTTCACGCCGAAATAAGTTGGGATTTCCATCAACAAAGGCAAATAATCCAAAAACAGTTTCAATACCATCCAATCTACCTGCTTTTATTAGTGTGTCTAGGAGGTCGGCTGAGATTATGTCACTGACAGAGTAGTAGTGGGCAAGTATGGCAACTCCACCAGCGTTTCGGATTAAGTTGACGTTTTCGTCTAAACCTTTTTGAAAACCACTTTTTTGGTATATCCCCGGTATAAATGCACTTGAAGAAAATAATAACGTATAAGGATATTGTTTGGGCCCAGACTCCATCATCCTTTGGTATTTTTTTCTTGTTTCCAAATCGTGTCTGGTGGCACTTTTCATTTTTCTTCTAATTGATTCCAGCCTAAGTCGATTTATGTCTTTTTCCAAGAGTGCCTCGACTATATGAGGATAACCGATAGCTGTTCCGGAAGATTTACCTAAAACCTCTTTAAAAGTGATGTCAAATCCGAGTTCCCGTAAAGCAGCGATAATTTTCTGACTTCGGTTGATCTTATTCTCGGCGGCGTTTTGGCAATGTTGTTTCAACTCAGTGTGGGTCGGATCGACAAACAACCCGACAATATGAAATTTACTGTGGGGTTTACTGCCAAGTTCCGGAGGAAGAATGGATGAGATTTCTATTCCCGATATCCAGTTAGTTACTGCTTCTCCTCTTAACCTGTTAACCACGGATATTGGCATCAGGGTATCGTGATCAGTAAAGGCAGTTATTCCAATGCAGTGTTGTCGGGCTGTTTCCAAAACCTGGTCATAGGTTTGTTTACCGTCTGAACTAGTGGTGTGAGAATGTAGGTTTTCAATACTCATAATTAGTTATTATCCTAAAACAGGCGATTTTATCACGATTTCGATTAATTTTCAGATAACATAAATGTCCATACTGGTGAGACCCGGGCGGGAGTCGCCCGGCAGCGGCCGGGTTGCAGACCGATGATAATTCTTGAGACCCGGGCGGGAGTCGAACCCGCCTGAACGGTTTTGCAGACCGCTGTATAACCGCTTTACTACCGGGTCAAAGATTCGGTAATGCGTAATTTTAATTCATTTCGAGCTTTACTTCCAGACTTAAGGTGTTTTTCTTCACGTCTGGCATCAATCTCAGAGACAAAGGCCTGATAATATATTAGCTTCAGTGGTCGGCGATTTTTCGTGGAAGAAACTAATCCTTGATTGTGTTCAGTGATTCTTCTCTTTAGATCGGAAGAATAACCCGTATATAGCTTTCTATCTTTTTGGCTTTGAAGAACATAGACATAAAACATACTGGGGAGGGAGTCGGCCGGACGCTTCCGGCTTGCAGACCGCTGTATCCGGCCGCTGCCGGACTACCGGGTCAAAAACATCGCTGGTGCGATAGTAAGCCTATTTTAGCAGAGAAAGCACCTTTTACTGAAATAGGGGGTCTTTGGCCTATAACTTGACAAAATCAATATATTATAGGATAATATTACTGCTTGATTGAAAGGGTGTCAAAACGAACCTGTTTTTTTTCGATCTGGCAAAGCACATTCACAGTCCGCTTGCTTTTTTAAAGCGAACTGTATCCAACCACATCCTACGATGTGGAAATAATTTCTTTTAAGGAGATGAGCCATGAGTAATTTAAAGAAAGGTTTGATTTTTGCTCTGGTATTACTGTTCTTGGCAGGAGCGGTTTTCGATAACAAATACGGAGGGTTTTCAACCTTCCAGGTTGTACTATTTGTTATATCAGGAGTAATACTCCTTCTGGCCGGAATAGTGTACATTTTTCGAAAAAAATAAAACAACACACAACCAAACAAAAACACAAAACAAACAACACAACAAACAAAAAGCAAGCGGATTATATTTTTCAAATTACAGAAGTGAGTGGGTTGAAGTTATTACTGAGAACTTCGAACAGTAGTGATAACACCGCAATTACTGATATCCTCTTTACCGCCAAACTCAGATAAATCAATGACTCGCCCATTACCCGCAAAATAAGCAACACATATACCTGTCCGATCTTTGTGGGGAACCCGACAGGATAGACAATTAGTTCTTGCGGGGATGGTAAACGCAACTATTTCATTATCGATTTTAGAAATCTGTACAGTCATAAATTTATATATTTTATAATATGGGGAATTTTATCACGTCTTAAGATTTGTTTCTGGTGCTGCAGAGAATGATGTGGTGGTTACAAAGATGAAGGCTCAGTTAGTTTTATGGCAGCTGTATGTCGAAGATAGTTTTCGGTCAAAGCCCGATTTAATAAACTGTCACCACTAACTTGATTCATCGGATTAATTAATTGTCGTCTTAAATGAATGAAATAGGCAACGGGACTGACCATCGGATCAACGTAGGGATATTTTTTTTCCAACGGAACCTTTACCCCCGGTAAAACGGTACCGGCAAGATCCGGATCATTTTTTAAGGCTTCGACAAGATTAATGGTTGGCAGGGAAAACCGAAGTAATTGAAATATGTGTGGCGGGGCGGAATGGCTGCCAACACCGGGTAAATCCAATAAATAATGATAACGACGATTACCGCCGCGATATTCGTCAAGCAATGTGTTTAGTTTGCCGGCTAGAGTAACTTGACTAGTATCGGGAATCTGACCCCTTTTTCTTTTTTGGGTATAAACTCTTTGAACCGCTTCGACAGTCCGGTGCATTGACTCCTTAAAATAATTAGGGTCATTGTGACCGATAACCCGAACATCGGCCAGACAATTGGAAAGAGATTCGATTCCGAATGGATCAAAATCGCGGACACCAAAAAATTGATCGTCGTTGAGCAATGCTTCGGTTAGCAGAAAAAAGGTTTTACCACTCCAGGGTGGACCTTCAACGCCAATGATTGGGGTGGGAAAAGTATTGGGGAATTGGTCCAAATCCGGGCGAATATCCATATTAAAAGTGGCATGAACCGCCAGCAAAACAGGGAGCCTGGTTAAAGCCTTTTGAAAATAAGCATTGGTTTCAGCATTAATTGTTGCTTCATGGAAGCTATCTACCCCCCTCTTTTTTAAATCTTGGGGAACCTCACCTCCAACCACCAGATCGGACCGATATTGAGGTAAACACATTAACCGGCCGTCAAGATCGGGTACTGTCAATAGTTGGAGGGTGTGGCCACATTCGTCACGCCAGACACGAAGTTCACCGGTCTGTCGTATTTGTGGAACTTCTTTGACAACAAATTTGAGATCAGTTGATGCTGGACTTAAATCAACTTGGGACATGTTACTGAATTTCGAAACCAACTTTGGGAATAGTAACAATAGTAAATCTACTAAGTTTCTGACTTAGGCGTCTCATCTGTTTATTAATCGCCTGGTCAGAAAATTGATCGTATTTACCAACCCCCCATTTAATATCCGAAACTTCTTCTTTTGATATCTGACCACCGTTATCCAACATTTTTTTGATAATTTTAGCTTCCAGGGCGGTTAATTTTTCTCTGGATAAAATTCCTTTTTCCTCAAACGATAGGTCAAAATTTATTTTGATGTCCAATATTTTAGAAAGATGTTTAACTAATAATTCGGAGACGAAATTGCCGTTGTTGTCAACCAAAGACAGACGTTTTAATTCGGAGGGATCGTAACCCGTTATTGAATCGGAAATGCTTTTTAACAGAGTCTGGAAAGTGACATCGTTTTCATCAACTTTACCTTCGTGAACTATTAAATATTTAGCTAACTTAGGGATACCGCCGGATAATTTCATAATTAATTCAAGTGTGTTAACGTCACTTTTACCGCCGAAGCGGGTACTCATGTCTTTAATATCGGTCAAAGATCCGGCCGGCAAGGGAAAGGTAAAATAAAAGTGGTCGGCTAATTCTTTTATCTCCGACGAGTGAAATTCAAAACCGGAAGAAACTACTAATAAATATTTTTGCCGGATATTAACTTGCCTTATGTAAACAATGGCTTCATTAAAAGGTAAATCCAATAAATTATATTTTCCCAATTTCTGATCGGAACTATTTATATAGGTCAACTCTTTATCGACACGGGTTAGCTCCTTAAGATAATGGGTGCAGCCGCTGCCGGCGAATGTATAGAGCAAGATATTACTACCTTTTTTCTTGGCTAATTGAACCTTATCTTTTAATTCCAGAAACAGGCTAATAGTTTTGGATCCCATATCTTTAATATACCACAAGCTTAAACTACCCCATTTGTCCGGTCTTTGTCCGCCAAAAGTCCTGAATATAAAACCATATTATAAGATAATTATCTTAACTTAATTGGAAGATAACAATAAAGCATTGTTGCTTTTTCAATTAGGCGCACTTTAAAAAATAGGTTTTAGGGAAAAGGTTGAGGGTTGAAACATGACCACGAGTCTGTCGTGATCAGCTGACAACCCTCAACCAGTCCTTCAGGAGGAGGACTAAAATGTTCACAAAATCTTCTTTCGTCCGTATTTTGATCGCCTTGGTAGTGATGCTGTCCGTTGGCCTGAGCGGCTTTTATTCTGGTGCAATCAACACCACCCCAGTGTTCATTGCGGCATCACCCACTGCGACCGTAACCCCTACCCCAACCCATGAACCGACTGATCTTTGGCAATCAATCCGCGGCTGCGATTTATCGTATGCCAAAATCGAAACGGCTGAAGTCCCCGCTGACGCCAATAACCCCGCTTCGTACGATGGGTCAGAAACCCATGAAGTTTGGGCGTTATATGTCTTCGGAGATAAAAGTCTGCTCGACGGGATTGATCCTGACAAACTTCACGACCGCTGGGATAACCCGATTACTACCATTGTATCCGATACCACCCTCGATGCAATTTCTAACACCAATCTAACGGTTTGGATATTCAACGAGTATGGCTATTTGGCTGGATGGGACGTAAACGGCTGGGATGAGCCAACACTTCAGGTTACAGGATTTTGCCACCAGGTCGAAGGTATGGTTGGTTGGGCAACGACTGAAGAACTCACCAAACTCGGTGAATACTCCTTCGTGTACCCAACTGATCAAATCCACGACTGGTATGGAGGCGGCGGTTTCACTGTCGATTTCTATACTGGCATTACGTTGGACTCTGTGGAGCTCAACATCCTGGACTTTCAAGTACGCGGCTTAGATGAGGGTTCGAATTGGGCCGGACTAGGATTTGTCGGACCGAGTTCCTCGACTCACGGGCTGTTTGATATCAACGACAACGGCCAGTTGGTCTGGGAATTTAGATGGTGGAATCCTGATTACGATATTTCGGAAAATACCGGGCTGGTTCTGCCGGTAAACACTGAAATCGTGGTCAAAACCACCTACACTTCAGGAGAAGTCATCCTGCAGCGTTTTGTCCTTCGTCCTGGTTACGATCATCCCGATATGACCGAACCAATCTATCAACCCTCCCTCCCCTAAAACCCATTTATCCTCAACCGACAAAAGTGATGCATTTTGCATTATTTTTTGTTCGGTTGAGGGGGTTTTCCAGCGCAGAACGATTTCTGCTTTGGAGTCGCCCCTCTTGGGACGCAGAAAGCCCACCGGTTTGCGGTGCTAGCTTTCAGCACTTTCACAATTTGCTCACTTGAAAAGGAAAAAAGGAAATGAAGAAGCTATTCGCTCGTCTGTTCGGCCCTCGGTATATCCACGAGGTAGTCCTCCCAAATGGTCAGCAAGTCACTATGACCAGCCGCGCCCCATTCACTACCGAAGACGTGGCAAACCACTTACGTCCGGCTCCCAGAAAAGGCACCAAGTTCCTTCGTGTTCTTCCCTGGGTCCTGGTCGACCTTCTCGTCATCGGCCTCAGTGTCAGCATCTTTTTCAATATTAAGCAACACCAAACCATCACCTACCTCGAGAGTGTCGTTGAAAGTTACCAGGACTCTGTTGAAGATTGGCAGGACTATTATCAGAATTTGGAGGACGACTACAACCAATATGTCAACGATGCTCAAGATACCATCGACTACTACCAGGACGAGGCTGAACAATATTTGGCGGACAGTCAAGATCTGGTCGATCAACTCTACGGGTTGTACGACACCCTCGACCAGTTTGACTACGATGTCGACAATGTTAAATCTGACCTGTATTACCTCTGGTCAGACAAGTACTACAATAATGTCAACCCGTCTGCAGATAATCTTGACGCCATTTACAACGATACCTGCGACTTGGACGATTCAATCGAACGGGTGGCAACTGAGCTCGCCAACTACCTCAACAACCGGTAACAATTCTTCAGTGAGCGACCACTCACCACGGCATCGAGGGAGTCCCTTCGGGGATTCCCTTCTTTGTTGGCGGTGAGTGGATTTTGTTCTACCGATGAAGTCGGTACTGATGAGTTCCAGCCTACGCTTGGCTACGGCCGGCAAAGCAAAAGGACGAAAACAGAATTGATAAGAATATGATAGATTTAGTTAATATAAATTAAATATAAATAAAATTATGCCGGACGAGGATGAAGTCATTCCCAATCAAACACCAATTGAGGCCGCAAAATTAATAATTAATAAAAATCCTTCGATTCGTAGAACGGAAATTCTTGCCCGGGCCGGAACAGCTGAATTTACTGAACAGTGGCAGGGAGGATATGACGGTTACTTGGAATACACCGCGGCCGTGGGCCATGATGACAAAAATTCTACTGGTGTGGTTTACGAATTTGAAGGCAGTCTGGTGGGAAATAACCAGATTAGGTTTTGGGGAATAGACCGTCAGGTGAAACCACCCGGGGAAGTGACTCGGATGTCAGAATCAGAAGAAGAATTGGTGGCGGCAGGAAAGGAGATAAAAGAACAAGAGGCCGGGATTACTGCTCAATTAGCAAGAGGGAGAGGAATTATAATGGGGGCCTTGCACGAAGGAGATTTGGGGACGGCCTTTTTGCAACAGCGGGTATTGTATGATCTGGAATTTGATACGGAGCTTTGTGGATTGTTGGAAAATAGGGTAGCGGAAGGGTTGAGGCAAAATCCGGGTAAAATGCTGGAGTTAATAACTTCCCCTGACCCGAGATTTAGCGGCATAGAAATAGATATTGCTTCGGGTTTGATGAATATGGCGGGAAGGATGAGCAGAGACAATGAAAGTAATCAGGCAGCAATAAGATTGGGAAAATTGGCCTGGGTGGGTGAGGGGTTTAAAATTCAAAAAGGAAATTCCGGTGATACGAAACATACTGATTGGGGACATTGGAGAGCTTTTTCGGAGTTAGTCGAAGGAGAGGTGTCGATGGACGACGGCCAGAAGCAGCTGAAAGTAGAAATTACCAAAATTTTTCAATCGATTCCCGAACAAAAAGATGGAAAAAGAAATCCTGATTTAACCGGGGTGTGCCTGGCTAAATTGGTGGAGAGTAAGGCGTTTGCTGGAATTGAGGAAAAGAGCCAGGAACGGATAAAATTGTGGCTACTGGGAATTGCTCTGGAGAGAATGGCTGAAGGCGGAAGTAGTGAAAATATTCTGTCGATGATAAAACCTCTGTTGGGAGAAAAACCGCCGGAACAATTGGGTGATAAGTTGGAAAACCTAGAGGATGGAATATTGTCCGTAGCAATTGCCAATTACGATAAAGATTCTCCCAATATGAGGCCAACATTGGCCACAAAAGTAGAGGAAGTGATTGCTGAAAAAAAACCCGCGGCAAAAGAAGAGGTGGTTGAGCCGGCGGTTGAAGAAACACCCCGTCCGGTTGCTGTTCTAGAGGCTCAACCCGTGCCTGGTGATAATAAACCGGAAGTAAATGTTGCATCGGCTTCGCCAAAGGAAACGGTTAAAGAACCATGCATAGATGATTATAATCTTTATTTTTTTGTAAATCTGAAAGATGTTGCCGCTCTTGCACGAGTTGCCAAAGGAACACATGACGACATTAGGGGCGAGAAGGCGGTGATTTTGTCCAGATCCGCCCGCGAAGAGTTTACTAAGATTTTTGATAAAGTCATAAAAGAAGAGAGGGGGGTAATTTTAAAAAAACAGCATATTCCGATTGGTGAATATGACCGGATTGATGAAGAACGCCGGAAATTGGAGGAATCATCGGAATATCAAAGCAGGAACCCGGAAACAGTGGCTAGAGTAATCGCCCTTCGCCTGGTTAAAAAACATATTAAAATCTACAACGGCGAAAAGGAATAATATCTACTATTTTCTTAGCAATCCGCCCCATTCGATGAGGGTGAAACCGCGGCGGGGAAGAGAGGAAAGTTTTTGAGGAATTAGAGAAATGGGTCTGTCGAGACCAACAAAGTCGAGAAAAAGACGAATGACAGTATCAGGGTGAGGGGTGACAGATAAGGGGGCTAACTGATTCATTTCCGAGGTACTTAGCCAAGTGAGGCGAACATAAGGAGAGATGGGCAGTTTGGGTATCCAGAATTCCATAAAATCGGCAGATTCCTGATTATTTAGTCCCAATAGTTTAAGATGATTTTTCAGGGTCGGAATTAAATTTCTTTGAGAGACGACGAAACCGTGACCGGATAAATCGGGGTAAATCCCCCAACCTTTACCTTCCCAAAACAAATTAGGATAAGAGAGACCTTGATAATCAAGTTGACCATTGGGGTGGGCTGAAACTGTCCAACCAGAATCGGGATATTGAGGTTCTGATTTGGTAATGTCGGCACCGACTTTAACTGTAATCTGGGTGTCTTTGGTGGGATAAAGATAAATAACCGGCTTGCCGCATTCGGCCTGAATAGAATAGTCGGGACTGACAAGAAGTACCCAGTCGCCGGATTTTTCTTGAAAAATAATATGACTGGGAGCCACCGCAAATTGATCAATAGATAAAACTGGTGGGGCAGAGGGATAATCCCGACCCACTTTGTATTGGTCGTAGAGATATTTTATTAGTGAATTAGTGGCTGATTTGATTTGGAAGATTTCGGTATCGGTGATATTTTTACCAATTAATATTTTGTCATTTAGCAACAATGATGAAGGCTTAATAACACTAATAACCTCTCCGGAGCCGCAGCCGACTCGAGGAGTGTCAAAGATGGATTTATTTTGGGTACTATCTAAATAGTTAAAAATAGGAACGCGGGAATCGGTGGAAGCCAGAGAAGAGTCGCGGGTGTAAGGTATTAGAGTAAAATCGTGCAGTTTCAGATAAAAACTGCGGGTGGAGAGATCGGTAAAACCAAAAACCGGAGAAGAGACAGAGAGAATATCGCCAACAGGAGTGGAGGCAACGACAACGGGGTCTTTAAGATCGGTGGACAATTGGGGCGGAAAAAAAGTATTTTTAGATCGGGAATAACCCGTTTGATTAATATAATAATAGTTGTCGGGGTAAAGGTCCTTGATTTGAAAGGAAATAAAACTAATTTTGGTCTTGTTAAAAATATTGTCAAGATCTTTTTTGAAATAATCCTCGCTAATCAGGCTTTCGATAAGAGAAAATTTACCCTTATTTTCAATGAGACGGAAGGGAATAGGGGGAGACGGACCCTCGGGTTGAATAAAAGTAACTAAAAGGTAGGCACCGGAGGAAAATTTGCCGACCCGATAGGTTCCGAGGTCAGCAAAAGTAAAATAGTCCTTTTGGAGAATCTCGGGATTGGTGATTTTTTGAGGACCGGTAAGCCAGGAAAGAGTGCCGAATTCGGAATTGTCAGGGCCCGCCGTCGCCGAAGCTTTGGCGGGTAAAGTGGGTGAAGGTGAAGGAAGAGAAACAACTGGAGGAGTGGGTGGGGTTATTTTGGGTTTGATAACCAAGGTATAGGCGGCAAAAGAGGCAGTGGCGGTAAAAAAGACACCGATTAATATACCAACGACCAAAGGAGAAAAAAAAGTTTTAATTTTTGCTTTCATAAGTTAGTGTACCCCAAAAATAATCTTTAGACATGGATTTGTCAGTAATGGAGTCAAAATAATTTTTAATAAGATTTCTTTTGACGTCACCACGAACAAAAGAAACAGTATCCCCTACTTTTATTAAAGGAAAAAAAGCTTGGGTAGTGATTTTTTGAGATTTAATAGTGGTGACGGCAAAATTATTGGGATTTGGAGTAATAATAGTTTGGTCAACCCCGTAAAAAAAACGGTTGCCGAGAGTGTTTAAATTTCTTGATCGGTTAATAGAAAAAGGAAGCTCGAGTTTGGTAGAAACGGGTGGTTTTTTTAAACTAACAAATTTTTTTGAAAAAGAGGCAAAAAAATGAGTGGTGGTTTCGATATCGGGATTTTTCAAAATAGTTCCGGAATTGGTGTGATCGGTAAGAGAAAAAGATAATTTTTTTTCTTTAGCAAAACGGGAAACAAGATAGAGGGATTGAGGAGAATCGACTTCGGCGGATAAAATTTTGTCAAAGTTCTTTGAATATAGAGCGTCGAGGGTATAGCTGTCGTGGACTTCGGCCAGAGAGGCGGGCAGATAATGGGAAAAATCGACAGAGGCAATTAAGAGACAGTCGAAGTGGCAGTAATTGTTAATTTTTTGATAAAGAGGTTCAAGGTCGGAAGGAGAAAGTTTTTGACCGATAAGAATGGGAACCAGAGTGGCGTGGGGAAAGAATTTTTCAATATCGAGAAGAAGATTGTAAATAGTATGGTCGTTTTTTAACAACTGGTTATTGTCTGTCAGTCCGGAAGAATCGAAAGAACGGTCGTAGGGAATTTGGGAATCAGACAGAGACCAAGGGGTGTCAGTGAGAGAGATTTGTTTTTGGTTGATACTGAAGTGATCAGGGCCAAGGACAATAATTTTTTTGGTAAAAGGGCGATAGAGGTGGAACTTTGACAAAAAATTGGAACGGGTATCAGCAACAATATTATGATGAGGAATAACAATAGCTTGAGGAGAAAAATAGAACCAAAAAAACAGAAAAATGAAGGTTAAAGAAAATAAAAATAAATATCTATAGCAGTGCATGTCTATATTATAAAGGCTGTGTTTAACCAAAAAGACAAGAACACCCGGCAGTGGCCGGGTGTATTGGTGTCAATAATTTTTATTGAGCCGAAGATACAGAAATAACCTGGCAAGCACCCTTGGAGTTCATAATACAGCTTTTGCCGGGGTGAGCAACCTGGACGCAAGCCCGACCCGGAATGGTGATAGTACAACTGGATCCGCACCAACCGCAGGATTTAGGAGATGGAGTAACGGTTGTCTTGGGCGAAACTGTTGGGATGTTGGCAGGAACACATTTACCACCAAGGCTTCTTCCGACAATTTGAACTGTGGCAGCGGGCATAATACATTTTTCGCCATCTTTACAGTCCTTATCGCCGGTGCAAAAATTGCTGGGAGTAGTATCAGAACTGTCGTCTTTGCTACAGGCACTGTGACCTTCACAGGCTTTTTTGGCCATTTGTTCAAGAGTAGCAACTGGATAGCAGGATTTGCCGGCAAGTAAAGTCTTGGGCTGAGCAACACCGGTAGTACCGTCATAACAGACGTATGTAGCTGAGGAGGCACCGTTTATGGTTTGAGAAGGATCCGTCATACCTAGAGCCGGACCGGTTTTGGAAGGTAGAGTACAGGTGGCTCCAACAGTGAAACTGTTAACACCTGTTTTACAGGCAGTGCTGGGACGAGGATCGATAATCACCAAGCGGCAAAATTGTCGGCCAACTTTATAGAGGTCACTACAAACCCTGGAACGAAGAGAGAGGGCATCATTGTCAGATGCGGTGGCGGTAGTGGAGACAGAAGTATTTTCCTCTTCGGTAAGCTCGGGAGCCTGAATAGTGGAATCGGTTTTGGTTATCGGGCGACAATAATTTTTATAGACTTGGATATATTCCTGACAGGAAACTTCGGACTGTTTCTTTTCCGGCGGTAGTACCGGCTGAGTTCTGGGGCCAGTAGTTTCTCCCAAGACCTTATTTTGATTTAATGACAAATAAGAACTGATAAGAGCCAAGGTTAAAACTGTTAAAGAAAGAGCGGCAATAACAACTTTGTTGTGTGAATCCATAAAGAAAATTAATTTGTAATAAGATACTGAGATAAGTAAATACTAAAAGTAAAGGATTGTCAACGAAAATATTAGGTAGAATAAATATAAGACGATGAAAAAAATAGGATTGATTCTATTGTTGACGGTATTGACCATAGGTGCAGGGTTGGGAGTATGGAAAATAAAAAAAACTAAAAATAACATTCTGGATAAATATTTGGCATTTTCCCTGGAAATATATGATCAGATACAAGCAAACTATTGGGAAAAGATTAGTGACGAGCAATTGAGTAATATCTATCTTTTGGCGATAAATAAGTTAAGCGGAAAAACAAATACACTGGTAAGTAAAGATAAAAACGGGGTAGGAAAATTAATAGATGATTTAAAAATAGGCGAAGATAAAAAGAAAGAATTTATTACCACTCTGGGGGATATGGTGTTGGCCAACCTACAACCCTTTGGACGGTCACGCCTATATGCCCAAAAAGATGAGAAGGCATTAAGTAATGCGGTCAATAATGTTGAACCCGGAGCTGATCGTTTTGCGACATTGGGGGTAGATAAAAATGCCGATGATCAAAAAATTGTTTCGGCTTTTGTGGAAAAAACAAAAGAAGCAACTACGGCAACACAAAAAGCGGAAGTGAAAAAGGCCTACGAGGTGTTAAAAGATGAGCCGGCCAGAAAAGTGTATGCGGTATCCGGGGTAGAACCAACGATTGAATACAAATTGTTAAATCTCCAGATTTTTTATTTGCACTTAACTAAATTCTCACCAACAACTTTGGAAGAGTTTGCCCGGGTGACGGAAAAGGTAGATACCGGAGACATCCTAGATACTTTAATTTTGGATTTGAAGGGGAATATTGGCGGAGCGATTGACGGGCTCCCCTACTTTTTGGGTCCATTTATCGGCATGGATACTTATGCTTATCAGTTTTACCACCAGGGAGAAAAAGAAGATTTTAAAACTAAAATTGGCTGGATGAAAAGTCTTTTACGTTATAACAAGGTAATAATATTAATTGATGAAAACTCCCAGTCTACAGCGGAAGTGATGGCTGCCACCCTAAAAAATATAATGTCGGGGTAGTGCTGGGGACAACGACTAAAGGCTGGGGAACGGTGGAAAAAGTGTATTCTTTGAAAAATCAGATAGCCGATGATGAGACGTATTCCATGTTTTTGGTTAACCGGGTAACTCTACGCGACGACGGTCAGCCGATTGAAGGGCGAGGGGTGGATCCGCAGATTAGTATCAAAGACCCAAATTGGAAAAAGGAATTACTGAAAAAATATAATTATCCGGGGATTGTCGGGGCAATTGTAGAAATATATCAACAAAAAAGCCCCTAGAAGAGGGGCTTTTAAAGCCAAGTGTTATCAGCCAAAGGCTGATGAGCTAAAGCTCACATCATGCCGTCCATGCCGCCCATGCCACCCATACCGCTACCACCCATGTCAGGCATTGGGGGACCTTTTTTCTCGGGCATATCGGTGATTAGAACATCGGTGGTTAAAATCATGGTACCGACCGAAACGGCATTGGTTAAGGCAGATTTCGTCACTTTGGCCGGATCAAGAATACCGGCTTTGGTCATGGAAACCATAGCACCAGAAATGGCGTTGTAGCCAAGATCAGATTTGGGATCAGCCAAAAGAGCATCTTTGATCTGGTTAAAGATGTAACCCGGATCTTCACCACAATTTAGGGCCAATTTTCGAATCGGCTGCTCGAGAGCGTATTCCAAAATGGAAATGCCAACCTTTTCCTCTTCGGAGTCGGTTTTAACATTTTTAAGAGCAAAAGAAGCCCGAAGCAGAGCAACACCGCCGCCGGGAAGAATTCCCTCTTCAATGGCAGCTTTGGTAGCGTCGACAGCATCTTTTACCCGTTCGAGTTTTTCCTTCATCTCGATTTCAGTAGCACCGCCGACCTGAATAACAATGGCGCCGCCAACTAATTTGGCGATCCGCTCCTGAAGTTTTTCTTTGTCATAATCGGAAGTTTCTTTGTCCATTTGAGTCCGAAGCTGAGCAACTCGAGCGGAAACTTCGGCCTTGGAACCGTTACCACCAATAATTCTGGTTTTATCCTTATCAGAGGTGACGGAATCAGCTTGACCGCAATATTCGGCCGGATCAAGACTGTCAAATTTAGCACCAACATCCTCGGAAATTACTTGTCCTCCGGTTAAAACAGCAATATCTTCAAGCATGGCTTTGCGGCGATCACCAAAGCCAGGGGCTTTGACGGCCAAAACATTGAAAGTTCCTCGAAGCTTGTTGACCACCAGGGTTGCCAGAGCTTCGCCATCAATATCTTCGGCAATAATGACGAAGTTTTTGGTTAATTTAATTAACTTTTCCAAAAAGGGCAAAATATCCTGAATGGAGCTGATTTTTTTGTCAGTGATGACGATATGGGGACGTTCGATAACCGCCTCCATGGATTCGGTATTAGTGGCAAAATAAGGAGAAAGAAAACCATTGTCAAATTCCATACCGGAAGTTTCTTTGGTTTCGAGTCCCAAACCCTTGCCTTCTTCGGCGGTAATTAAACCGTCGCGTCCAACTTTGATAACAGCGTCGGCAATTACCCGACCTATTTCGGCAGATCCTGCCGAAATAGTAGCCACATGTTCGATACTGGATTGATCTTTGATTTTGATCTCCACTTTCATTTTGTCTAATTGTTCAATAATGGCAGCCAGTCCCTTTTCCAAGCCATTACGGACCATCATCGGGTTGGCACCGGCGGCCACATTTTGGAGACCCTTGTTGGCAATAGCCTGAGCTAAAAGAGTGGCGGTGGTGGTGCCATCACCGGCAACATCATTGGTTTTGCTGGCGGCTTCTTTAAGAAGTTGAGCACCCATATTTTCAAAAGGCTCCTTGAGCTCGATTTCCTTGGCCACTGAAACGCCATCATGAATGACTGAGGGACCACCCCATTTTTTGTCGATAGCCACATTGCGACCTTTGGGGCCGAGAGTAGTAGTGACGGCATTGCTTAAAATATTAATACCTTTAAGTAAGGATTGACGGGCATCCTGCCCGAATTTTAGTTGTTTTGCCATTGTTAGTTTATAAAGTTATAAAGTTTTTAAA
>JAGVHP010000026.1 GCA_020056515.1 Candidatus Shapirobacteria bacterium | reverse complement strand
TCCCACCTCCATCCAGGATCAGGCAATTTTGCCTATTTTAGAAAAACGTGACGTATTAGGTATTGCTGATACCGGCACCGGTAAAACCGCCGCCTTTGCTATTCCTCTTATTAATCGGATTTTAAAAAATCCCTCTGAGCGGATATTAATCATGGCTCCCACCCGGGAATTAGCTATGCAAATCAAACAGGATATTCGCTCCCTTACCCCCGGACTTCTGGTTTACTTGGCTCTGGCTATTGGTGGTGCCCACTTACGGGAACAAATTATTGATATCAAGCGCGGTCCTCACATTATTGTCGGCACTCCCGGCCGGATTAAAGATCTAAACTCCCGCCATGTTATTGATTTTTCTAGAATGACTGTTCTGGTTCTCGACGAAGTTGACCGGATGTTGGATATGGGTTTTATTCATGATATTAAATTTATCGTTGATCAAATCCCCAAATCCCGCCAAACTTTATTTTTCTCGGCCACGGTTGATAGAAAAATTGAATCGTTAATCGGCACATTTTTACAAAATCCGGTAAAGTTATCCATCAAGACCGGAATATCGGCTGCTCATATCGAGCAGGACATTGTCCGGGTTTCCCGCGCCCTTAAGGAGCAAAAGCTTCAGGAGATGATGGCTCTACCCGAATTTAAAAAAGTCTTAGTTTTTGGTGCCACGAAACGTTTGGTGGAGAAACTTTCCAACGGACTATTTGCCAAAGGTTTCAAGGTCAACAGTCTTCATGGCGGTAAGCCTCAAAATAAACGGACCCAGGTAATAAAAATGTATCGGGAAAATGTTTTCAATATTTTGGTGGCTACCGATGTGGCTGCCAGAGGCTTAGACATTGCCGATATTACTCATGTGATTAACTACGATCAGCCCAATAATTATGACGACTATATTCACCGTATCGGCCGCACCGGCCGGGGTAACGCTCGTGGTTTCGCCTTAACTTTCGTCGAATAAGTCCTTGATTTTTTCCATCTAGGATTTATAATTCTTCCCAATATGAAACGTAGTTCTTATCATCAATGTTTTATGTCCCTTAACGCCTGCAACGGTGGAGACATTTTGGTCTCTACCACCCCCCAAGGGAGAAACGGAGGTTTTGTCTAAGCAATATTTTTGAATCAGATAAGCCTCCGAAAGGAGGCTTTTTTTTGTATTGTTCCTCTTTTTCGGAAGTTTAACCGACTCAGCAAGAAATAAATTCTGGGAGTCTTGCGAGTCGGTTCGTTAACAATTAAAAAGGAGGAAGAATAAAACCCAAAATCGAAACAGTTTTCGTCTTGGCCAAGGTATTGGAACAGGCATCAAGCGCTTGGTTTTTTGGTACCTATGTTATCTTTTTGACCGCCGCCGGATTGTCGTTGCTTCAGGCCAACCTTCTCAATGTGGTTTTCATGTCCGTTTCCACCCTCTTTGACCCTTTCACCGGAAACTTGGCCGACAAAATTGGCCAAAAAAGAGTTTATCTTTTCGGCCTATTTTTCTGGGGTACAGGGATGCTTGTCTACGGACTAAACCATACCTTTGCCATGTTCGCCGTGGCCGAGGGTACCAGCGCCATTGGTCATGCCCTGATTTCCGAGGCCTTAGAAAGCTGGTTGAGAAATCACACCAGTGAGAAAGTAACCCGTTTAGCTCAGGCTAAAGCCCAAACTTGGGCAAAGATTGCCACCATTCCGGCTGCTTTATTCGGAGCCTTTATTGGCTCGAAATATGGCTTAAGCTGGCCTTGGATATTGGCCGGTCTTTCATCGTTTGTGGCGCTGATGTTGATTTGGTTTTTAAGCCACCACATTCCCGAAAGACCAAAACGTTGGCAGGTAACTTCCGTTCCCGGAGTTTGGTCGCTAATCAAAATAATGATCAAAAACCGAATACTCCGACGGATAGTTATCCTCTACGCCATTATTGCCGCCTGTGTCATGCCATTTAACATGTTTTGGCAAATTGTCTTGCGTGATGCCGGAGGTAAGTCAGAGTGGATGGGTAGTGTCTGGATTGGCATTGCTCTGCTGACAGCGCTTGGTGCCAAACTTTCTGCCCGGATAATAAATGGTTTTAGATCTCTATGGATTCCGGTTGTTTTTATCGGACTACCTCTGATTGGTGCTGCATTTATCCCGAATCTATGGCTGATCCTTGGATTATTTTTTACCCATGAAATCGGCCGGGGTATGTGGCCTCTGGTAGTTTTCAACTACAGCAACCGCCACATTAAATCAGGGGTCCGGTCAACTATCAACTCCATCCGTAGTGCTGCCGGTACTATCGGTGGGGTAATTGGACTCTTGATCTCCGGACTATTGACTGAGATTATTAGTCCCCGGCAAGTTTGGACCATCTCGGCTCTGGTTCTACTTTTGGTGGCTCTTTGGGTCAGACGGCAGCGAAGCTAATTTGAGGCTGGATATCTCCCAGTATCCAGCCTTAGTACGTTATTAATTATTTTTCTTAAATTCCAATTTTTCAATCACGTTCAACTTCCACCATTTATGTAGCATCCGCGACCATTCTTTAAGAGATACGGTATCTTTACATTCTTTTCGCCATATTTTTCTATGTTTTCCTTTCATCTTATCTGTTTCGAATTCAAATCAATAAAATTTTTCGGTGAGCTAATTTTAGTTTTTGTTTTAGTCTCAATATTTTTCCGTGTTTGCCCGGCAACAGAACCGCCGTCTTTGGCATCATTTTTTAGTTTAGGAAAACCAGTCGAATCTCTATCTTTGGTCAATCTGGTGGTAGTGGCCTCACCCAGCATAGTTAAAATCAATTCCAAATCGTCCATGTGATCCCTTAAGTTTTCCCTCTTTAACCCCTTAAACTTTTTATATTCAGAAACTTTCATGTCAAAAGTACCCTGCATAATTTCATCTGTTAGAATGGCATATTCAACCCTGCGCCTAACTCCTCTATTTTTCCATTCATCAGTCAGAGTATGCCGAACAGCGATACCTCTAGCTCTTTTGTCAATCCAGTCTTTTGGGTAGCCTTTCTTTTCATAAAGAGTTTTCATTCGATCCATTGCCAACTCTGGATTTTCAATTTCGGCAATTCGGTCGTGTCCAACTTGCGCTAGCCAGATTTTTAAAGGTTCTGCTTTTGGAGAAGGAATAGTTTGGATAAGACGAAGGATATTTTTTGTATTGGCACAGTCTGTAAAGCGTACTTTACCATCAGATGCCAACATTTTAAAAGCGTTACATTTTGTAACGGTTTCGTTTGAACCTTCATCCGATAGTCTTTTTTTAAGAACACGCCAATATACTGCAGAATTATGACTTTCAGTTAAAACAGATATGATATCGACAACAGAAAACCACCATTCGTTTCGGTATATTACTTTTCTAATTTTCTTCGCTTCAAATAACGCTATTTTCGTATCCATTATATTTTTCATAAATAATCATACACCCGAAGAAAATACGAAGTCAACAGAAGATTATTTAAAAGTAAAAACTTTCTTTTTAAAATCTATTATTTTATTGTTTTTGTCCAATTTTATTCTTTCTTTTTTATATAGCTCTAGCCTTTCTTTTTTTCTTTTTTTGTCAAACCACACCCGGCCGTCAGCATACACAATCCGATGCCAGGGAACTTTTTCCACATTTGGAGACTTTGACAAAATGAAAGTTATCATTCGCGCCAACATTGGATGCCCCCCGGCCATTCCCGCTAATATGCCATAAGTTGTTACCCTCCCTCTAGGTATTTTTTCTGCCAGTTCCCACACCCGTCTAGTAAATTCCCCCGGTTTATTTAACATAAACACAATACGGCGGTACTAATTCACAAACATAAGAAATAGTTATGTTTCTTGTTAATTTAGACTTTTCCGATTTATAAATAGCTGTTGCTTTATCTACTCGATATCTTACATAATCACCTAAACTCTTTCCTGGATGTTTTCCCAAGGTGGCTAAATAATTGTAAAGATTAATAACAAAATTTACTCGTTTCAATTTCGAACAAACCAAGGAATACTGATTTCCAACTAAAATCACTTCAGGTGGCAATAATTCCCAGCTGTTTTTGTCGGGTGATTGATAATAACAGTGAGGAATTCGTGAAACAAATTTTGACTGGGTTAATGAAAAATACACCAACACTTTTTTACCCTTCTTTATAGCTTCGTTGGCAAAATCTAATACCCTTTTGGGGTGGCAAAACACCCCGCCATACCCCCAATAAAATTTGCCATATAGTTTATCTTCATTATTTTTAATTTTTTCTATTTCATCCAGACCATATCCGCAATATGGCCCCGCCTTCATATAAATAATATATTTATTATTCATTCTATTTTGGTAATATAGTATCTTTTTCGTCCTTTTTTGTTTTTTAAATTTACATATTTTCGATACTCACAGCCCACCCCCTCCCAATTTTCTGCTGATAGAAGTATTTTGTTTCTTCCCACCTCCAGTAGCTTTTGGGTACTGTATTTTGACGAAACTAATTTTAAACAAGTTTCTTCTGGCGACACTTCCGGTGATAGTTTTATCATTGATTCTTTAGCCCCGGGTCCAATAGGAAATTTTTTATAGAGATTTATTAAGTTTGGAAACTGATAAGCTACATCAATTAATACCTCCGTCCAATGGAATCTAAAAGATGCTCCAAACTCAGCAGTAACTCTTGGCAATATTTCATCGACAGATTCATCATTGAAAAACGAAATTAATTTTGCCACCTTCGGAATCATTTCCGGTAAATAATCACAAAAAAACTCTTCACGGTTACGGCAATTAATTTTATGAAGGATCGTCACTGGAAACACGTAGGCATTACCGTATTTAGGCCTTTCCAAACCAAGCAATTTTTGTTTCACCGCCTTATTCTTATCGACCGAAAATGACAATGGTCCGATTCTTTGTAGTGTTTCTGTTCGACAAATGAAGCGGGCAAAAGCCACATTTAGCAACCACAAAGGAAAATCTTTTTCGTATTTTTGGTTTGTCAAATGAATCCTCATTGTTTGTTTATCCAGTTCCCGATAAACATTACAAAAACGAAACTTATTTAATATCTCATCCGACGTATATGGTTTATCCGAACTCTGATTTTTCCTCTGCCAAACCAACATCCTTTCATTTATTAGTTTCGACATTCCCCCCAACACTTCAGGATTCAGACAATCTTTTATTGTTTGATCTATTGTCTTCGAAATCCGGGCATGTTTTGACCAGTGCTTATACAGTTTTTTTGTCACTACTGGTATTTTCATTTATAGATCCAGCTCCAATATCTCCGGTGGGTTTTGAGAGAAATCGCTATAGCGCAGCCACTTTGGAGTAAATCTCAAAAACACTGACGTGGCTGACAAATAATCTGCCGTATTCGGGTGTATCGCCAATATTTGATTTTTAACTTCTTGGGCCATCACCCCCGAGGCAATATTGGTTTCGCCATCAAGCTGCACCGACGGACTATCTAGGCCACCAACAATTATCGATGATAGGGGATTAATTGATAAATTTTGAATTTTCCGAGTACTGGGCTCCGTTGACATTAAAATTTCTCCCTTATCGGTCACCGCCATTGCCATTACGGCCGACTCTGGTTTACCTTTTTTATCGGCTGTCGATAAAGTTGCCAACGACTGTTTTTTAATAAATTTCCACACTCCTTTTTTGTCAATCATATTTTTATTAAACTAATAATGTTTTAACTTGCAATGTGCATTTTTTGCACATTTCCCACGTCTCAATATGTTCCAAAATGGAACTGACTGATTTTGTTTTGAACTATTTCTGTTTTGGAAATAATTGAACCGATGCAATATTTGCAACTGTCCGGGATTTCCAGATAGTTCATATTTTTATAACTTACTATAGACCGAATAAAACCCGAAGTAAATAGATCATTTTACTAGACTCAAAACAAACACATGTATAAACACCACTTTATTTTTATATCTAATTATTTCTTTTCCAGTGACTATCTCAGTGTCTTTATCATCGTCAAGTATCTTATATTCATAGTCCCAATCATTTTTATTTTTAGCAATACAATTTTCAAACAAGCGTGTCTTATCACCCAACTCCTTGATCCTCTCAATTAAGTTTTCGATTACTTGTTTTTCACTTATTCCCAGCTTTTCCAACACCTCTTTTGCTGGTGCACCACCGGCGTACACTCGAGTAAACATTTTCTTTCCGGTTTTTACAATTTCCTGTCCACCATTGTTGGTCCACTCGTCGTGATAAGTTATTTTTCCATCGTAAAAGTGGCTCGAACTCATTTCAAATCCACCCCTTGTCAGCTTATCAAATTTTGTCTTTCCCCCATATCCGGCCAGTAAGCCTTTTGTTAGTGCATCGGTAATTCGTTTTTTCATTTTTTTATCTCCTTAAAATATTTTTTATTTTTTAATTTTTCCGGTAATAAACTTTCTTTGGTATATTTCTCGTAACCCTTGCCATATCCGATTTCCTCCATCAATTTAGTTTCGGCATTACGGAGGTTAAGGGGAATCGGTAAATTTCCTAATTCTTTAACATCGGTTAAAGCCGCCATATAGGCGTTATAAGCGCTTCTGTCTTTTGATGATTTGGCCAAATACACCACTCCGGCCGCTAAATTTTCCTGACATTCAGAATACCCAATAGTCTCTACCGCCCGAAAAACAGCATTAGCCACCACTAAGGCTGTCGGGCTGGCCACATCTTCGGAGGCAAAAACTACCATTCTGCGGGCAATGAACTTTGGATCCTCCCCCGCCGCCACCATTCGGGCCAAATAATACAAAGCCGCATCGACATTACTCGCCCTCATTGATTTAATAAAAGCCGAAATGGTGTTGTAATGCTCCTCACCCTTTTTGTCAAAACGTAAATAGGAGTTCTGGAGAGTGTTTTTCAGCGACTCAATTGATAAATCAGCATACAGTGTCGAGGCGTTATCAATCATAGTAATGGCTTGTCGGGCGTCGCCGTTGGCCACTCTAATTAGCCACTCCTTGGCTTCTTTATTCATCTTCCCACCGACTTTTTTCACTGCCCGGATAATTATTTTTTCAATTTCTGCTTCCTTAAGTTCATTTAATACAAATATCCGGCATCGGGAAAGAAGTGGTGCTATTACCTCAAAACTGGGGTTTTCTGTAGTTGCTCCAATCAGTATTAACGCTCCCGTTTCCACATAAGGCAGTAAATAATCCTGTTGAGCTTTGTTAAACCGATGAATTTCGTCCAAAAATAATATTTTTTTGATTAACCCCGGAACCGTTGACGACACAATTTTTCGTATATCATCTTTCCCGGCTGATACCGCCGACAACTGATACAATTCTGCCTCAGCTGCCTTGGTTAAAATCCGGGCCAGAGTCGTTTTACCTACTCCGGGAGGCCCCCAAAAAATCATGCTAAAAATTTGTTTATTTTCAATCGCCAATCGTAACGGTTTTCCTGCACCGACTAAATGTTCCTGTCCCACAAAATCGTTTAGAGTTTCCGGACGGATTAAACTAGCCAGCGGCGATGTATCAATCAAGGTTTTGGGTTTTATTCGGTAATACCTCTATACTAATTTACCCTTTCCTTTTTTTCAAGCCCTGATTTGTCTCTTTTCACAAACCTAATTATCAGCAATGCCGTTACCCAAACCGGCGACAAAACCACCAGGTAGATAATCAAGTTCCCAAGAGACCGTAAAATCAATACCAAACTGCGAACTGCTTCCTTAAAGATCACCATCGGCCGCCATTCGTTAGTCGGTGCATAAGGCAGAGCTAATTCGTCGGTCGACAAATATACCAAAACCATACTAAGTTTTGCCGATTGCTCATAATATTTTTGCTGTCCCTTAACACTGTCAATTTGCGACTGAAGCGATATCAATTCCCTCTGGACGTTGAGAAGATCCGACACTGCCGTCGCCTTATCTAATATTTCCTCAAACTTTATTTTTGTCTTATTCAATACATCCAACCGTGCCCCCAAATCTTCGTATTGATCAGTCACGTCAGTTCCCATTACCGACTCCGACACTACCTTTACCGCCATTTTCTTGAAAGCTGTCATTGCCTCTGTTCTTTTATTTTCCGGCACTCTTACCGAAATTGTGCCGCTAGCGGCTCCCTCCGGTTTTGACAAATCGGAATTTACCAAAAATCCACCCAAACCCTTAGCTGTTATCTCGATGTCGGAAATCACCTCAGCCACATCTTTCACCTGAAGCGACAATGAACTATTTTGAATCACCAGTCGGCTACTGGTATCTGTTGGCGCTATCTGTGGTACCGGATAATAATCCGGCTGTGTATTCATCATTTTGCTGCTAGCGAAACCTCCTCCGGCGGAAGACAACGTATAGTCCACCTGATTTCGGCCGGCCACCAAATTGAAAAAGTTACCCTTTACCCAAAGCCCTCCCAAAACTATCAAAATAACCACCGCCCAATTTCTTTTTAGCCAATTGATCATATAACAAATGCTAACATAGAGAAAACACAATGTCCAAAAAATTAATTATAATCATTATCGTCTCTCTAACTCTCCGATTACTTTCTCTTAATCAGTCTCTCTGGCTGGACGAGGCTATATCGGCCAATGTCGCCCAAAACTATTCTTATCAGAATATCATTACCCAATTCTCTCCTTCCGATTTTCATCCACCATTTTATTATCTTATTTTGAAGTCTTGGACCTCGGTTTTTGGTTATAGCGAATTTTCTCTTCGTCTACCTTCGGTTATCTTTTCTCTAATCACCATTCTCCTGGTCTTTAAATATTTTGGTTTCTGGCCGTCACTATTATTGGCTGCCAATCCTCTTTATTTGTATTATTCTCAGGAGGCCCGGATGTACTCGTTGGCTACTCTTTTAGTTTTTTGTGCTTATCTGGCCTTTCGTTCTCGGAAAATATTTTTATATTTTCTTTTTGTTTTTTTATCCCTATCTACCTTTTACGGTGCTATTTTTCTCTTTGCTGCCATCAGTCTTTTCTTTTTAATCAAAAAAGAGTTTAACCAGTTTTGTTTATACGCTGCCGCCATCATCCTGCCTTTATTGTTTTGGTCG
>JAGVHP010000056.1 GCA_020056515.1 Candidatus Shapirobacteria bacterium | reverse complement strand
CCCCGCCGACAGGAGTACCAGATTTATCATGGTGAAATTTATCAAATACAGGGGTCCGGTGATTTTGAAAATCAAGAGTTTTTTGGCAACGTCGTTGAAATTTTAAGCGGTAAAGAATATTGATAAAGGGAATGACTAAAATACTGGTGGTAAAAAAAGAGAATAGAAGAAGGCCGAGGTATAGATGAATCATAGGCTTCAGGTTTTAATATACTCTATTTGAGCTCCCAATGACTTAAGACGATCCGCCAGTTTTTCATAACCCCGTTCGATGTATTCGACATTGTCAACAATCGAGACACCGGTGGCAGTTAAGGTGGCTAGGGTAGTTGAGGCACCAGCCCGCAGGTCATTAATGGTAAATTTGGATGGTTTAAGCTTAACCGGGCCGTAGATTTTGACTCCGTGGAAATATTGAGGTTGATCGCTTTGGGGGTTGAACTCATAATAGGACTTTGGATCTTTAACAATAGGGTTAAAATATTTAGCTTTTACCCCCATTTTTTCCAGATTGGAAATATGTTGAAAGCGGAATGGGTAGACCCGCTCGATAATTGAACTAACTCCGACAGCTTGAGTTAAGAGAACGGAAAAAACAGCCTGCCAGTCAGTCATAAAGAAGGGTTCCGGACCGGTTTCAATATTGATTGATTTTAGAGGTTTATCCCAAGATACGGTAACTTCGTCCTTACCGGAAACAATTTTTGCCCCCATAGTAGAAAGAGTTTCTAAAAATGTCGAAATAATTTTAGGGTCGGTCCGAAGAATGTTAATTGAGCCTTTAGTTAGTAGGGCGGCGCAGGCAAAAGTGACGGTTTCATTGCGATCAGCGATTACTTGGTGGGTGGTTCCCTTTAAGCTATCAACACCGTCAATAATTATGGTTTGGGAAAGCTTAGGGTCACGATAAATTTTGGCCCCCATGGAGTTAAGCATGACAATCAGATCATTAATTTCTGGTTCAAGAGAAGAATTGTTTAGGATAGTTTGTCCCTTGACAAGAGTAGAGATCATTATTAGTACTTCGGTGACAGTGTGGGAAGGTTTGGGAAAAGAAAAAACAGTTGGTTTGATTTTTGAGGCGGAAAAATGAATAGTGTCATCGGTAATTTTGGTGGTGATTCCCATTTTATGGAAACAATCAAAAAGACGGTCCAAGGGGCGGGCTCCGAGTTTATCACCACCCGGGGTAGGGATAGTGGCGACGCCGGTTCGAAGAAGTAAGGGGGCGGCAAACATAAAGGAAGCCCGGGATTTTTCACCGGTACCGTGGGGGACGGTAGAAGATAAAAGTTTTTTGGTAGTGATTTCCAGAGAATGTTCACCGATGGGTGTAATTTGACTGCCGAGACTGGCGGCAATACTTTGGGTAATTTTAACATCGGAAATTTGAGGTATGTTTGAAAGTTGAGTAGTTTTATCGCTTAACATGGAAGCAATAATTTGTTTAAAACTAGCATTTTTGGCACCACGAATAGACACCTCTCCGCAAAGAGTTTTGCCGCCGGTTATGATGTAACGGGACATGAGAATTGAATCTTAGTTTTCAATTTATAATTTTTAATAATATTTTTGAAGGTTTTTAGGCCGGATAAACCTCCGGAGCTAAAATGAACCAAGATATGGCCGGGCTTAAGAGACGATAGAACCAAATTTTGAAGGTCGGAGCAAATAGGCAGATAATTAAGTTTAGCACCAAGATGGAGTTTGTAATCAAAAGAGGTGGTTCGAACTGATTTGGGGAGATTGGATGTAAAAGAAAGTTTACCTAGAAACACCTTAGTGGCTGGTTTAAAAGAGTCGGCAATTTTCCCTATCGAAGATTTATATTGAAGGAAACTGGCTTGAGCTTCAAAAATTACCAGAATAATCTTTCCGGGATGAAGTTTCTGAAGGGTCAGAAGACTTTCTTTAACACGACGAGGTGATTGGGCAAAATCATCGTAAAAATAAGTATTTTTTATGATTGATACTAATTCAAGCCGGCGTTTGATGCCTTTAAAACTTCGCAGATTAGTTTTAAAAGATTCTTGGCTAATTCCTAGGTTGGTACATAAGGTAAAACAGGCAGCCAAGTTGTTTTGGTTGTAGTGGCCAAAGAGAAATGGGTGTTTGGGGGTATATAAGGAATAGCCGACGCACTGACAGTGAGCATTTTTAATAAGGGGTTTAACCGAGGGATCCTGGGTGTTGTAAACCAAGAGGCCATTGGGGGGGAGACGTTTAATTAATTTAATAAAACTTAGTCGATTTTCAGATTCACTTTTGTATGAGTCGCGATGCTCCCAGGAGGACGAGGTAAGAACTAGATATTTTACCGGGTAATAAAGGAATTTAGCCTGAGTGTCTAAACCGTTTATAGATTCATCGGCCTCAAGTACCGACCAGTCGGATGAGGTGAATTTAAGTGACGGAAATTTGTTTATAGCTTGACCGCCAAAAAAGTAAGAGGGATTAAACCCTGATTTGGTCAAAATCCAGGCGAGGATAGCGGTAATAGTGGTTTTACCGTAGCTACCGGCGACCAGAATACTATTTTTCTTAACTAAGTTAGCGGCCAGATATTGGGTAGCGGAAATAAAAGGAATTTTATGGTTTCGGAAAAAGCTGAGTTCGGCCTGGGTATTTTTAAATTTTTTGTAGGCAGAACCAACAATAACTAAATCGGGAGAAATAGAGTTTAGTTTGGGGTTAATCGAAATATGAGCTCGGTGAAGAATTTGGCTAAAAGGAGGATAAATATGGTTTTGGTCGCTACCGGTAACGGTGTGGCCGTTACTTTTTAAGGCTAAGGCCAGAGGCGTGGTCATGGCGCCGCTAATGGCTAAAATATGAATTTTCATGATAATTAACAAAAAAGATCTTTTGTCGTAAGTTGAAAAATCTATAAATTAATAATTAATTATTTACTATATATTGGCTATTCTAATTTTATCCATTGTTTTTGAGAAAAATATTCGAATCCGGGCATGTTCCTTTTATAGTAACCGATACCTTGGGTCTTGGCCTCGAAACAGCCAAGATAACAAAATGGTAATTTTTGTTGGTGGCTATCAATGATTACCTGAAGGGTGAGGCGAATAGGGAGATTCGTTTTTGAAAGGGAGGGATTATAAAAAACATAAGCAATATGGGAAATGGTTTTTGAAAAATAGCAGATAGAGTAAGCTATGATTTGATTTCGGCTATCTTTCCATATATAGAGACGGTTAAAGATATGACTTGAAAAAATGTATTTAACTGATGACATAGGAAAGTTCCAACCGAGTTTCTTGATCCAAGAAAAAATGGTTTTTTGAACATCAAGAGAAAAGGAAAAATTGTTAAGAGAAATAACTTCTGAAAAATATCCGGAAGTTTTGTTAAGAATCCGACGGTTTTCTGAACTTAAGTTAAATAAGGACAAATTAGAACGACAACTGGTTTGTTGGTAAAAGAGTTTTTGAGAGTTCCGTTGGGGCAGAAGGCCATTTTGATAATTATTTTCGATGGTGGAGAAATTATTTAGATTAAACATTTTGGCTAAGGTTTCTAAAAGCAGAATTGAAGGCTTCGGTTTCTGACCAGGGGTATTCGGTTTTGCCATGGAGGATGGAAGTTTCGTGTCCTTTGCCGCAGGCGACAATGGTGTCACCGGGATTGGCAATTTTAACTGCCAGATTAAATGCGTCCTGACGATTAAATATGTTGTAATAAGAAAACTTTTTATGTTTGAGTTTAAAAAGATTAAATCCGGAGATTATCTGTTGATTTATTTTTTCTACTGTTTCGGTTCGGGTGTCGTCGGCGGTAACAATGGCGACATCGCAGTTTTCGGAGACAATTTTACCCATTATGGGGCGCTTGGTTTGGTCGCGGCCGCCGGTGGCACCAAAGAGACAGATTAATTTACCGTGAGGATATATGTTTTTGAGAGAAGTTAAGGTTTCAAATAAAGCATTGGGAGTGTGGGCAAAGTCAATGACGCAATTTAGTTTTAGGGTGTTATTAACTATTTCCCGCCGCCCCTTGGTTTCAGGAAAGTGGCGGACGGAAGTAATAATGGTATCGGAATCTATTTTAAGTTTTTGGGATAGAGAAATAGCGGCGAGTAAATTATATATTTGGTATTTGTAAGGAGAATCAGAAACGTAAGACTTTTTGTTTAAAGTAAAAGATAGAGTATCGGAGGAGATGGTTATGTTTTTTGCCTGAAAATCGGATGGGTTTTTAATGGAATAGGTTGATAGGTTTCTTTTTAAAAGTTTTTTAAGTTCGGAAAAATGTGGATCATCGGCGTTGAGGATTTTGTATTTTGACTGGGAAAAGAGACGTGATTTAGCCAGAACGTAATTGGTTAGGGAATGATGATAATCGAGATGTTCATGTGAAATATTGGTGATAACACTAACTTCAAAGTGGCAGCCGAAGTAACGAAACTGATCAAGAGCGTGGGAAGTGGTCTCGCAAACAACGTGGGTGACTCCCTCCCTTTGGTACTGTCTTAGAAGCTTAAAGAATATTTTTGAACTAAAATTACTGGTGGTATGAAGACCGGGACTGTTGAGGGTGGTAATCGATCTGGTGTGGAGACGGGCTTCAGTTAAAATTTGATGGATAAGGTGGCAGGTGCTGGTTTTACCGTCAGTTCCGGTCACCCCGATTAAAGTAAGTGATCTTTGGGGAAAACGATAGAATGTTTGCCAAAAAACGGTTCTGGGTAAATGCCAAAGATAATTTTTAAGTTTTTGGAACATAAGGCACGATTTATTATAACAAAGGAGAGATTTTAGAAGCGATTTCAAACCAGACCGGGGCAGCGGTGGACGAACCCCAGGTTGAGAGCTGGGGTTTATTAAAAATAATGATCATGGTGAATTTGGGATTTTGACAGGGAGAAAACCCGATATAGGAAGCGACAGTGTCGGTATCGGCGTACTGACCACTTATGGCAATTTGAGCTGTGCCGCTTTTGGCACAAACGTCAATATCTTTTGGTTTTAAACTGCTAACAGCACCGGTTTCGACGGCGTATTTAAGAATATCAACTACTTTGTTAACAGTATCTGCCGGGAATACAACAATTTCTTTTGAAGGAAAATTGACGTTTAAATGAGGAGAGACTAAGATTCCACCGTTTGCGAGAGTATTAAAAGCCCGAAGTATTTGAAGCTCGTTAACGGCAAAACCTTGGCCAAAAGATGCAGTAGCCAAATCAATATCAGACCAATATTTTTTTAAAGGAGAAACGGATTCACCCAGAAGGTCAACATTGGTTTTTTGATCAAGTTCTAAAAGGTGGAAATAGCGCTGGAAGGAAGTTAGACCCAGTTTTTCAATAATATAGCTCATGGCAATGTTGTCAGAGTTTTTGATAACATCAGGGAGATTTGAATTAGGGTGAGTTTTTCCATCCCAGTTATTAATGGTATATTGACCATAGGTGCGGGGTTTATTACAAACCGGGCAGACAAAATCGAGTCCGATACTTTTCTCATTTAAGGCCATGGCCAGAACCAGAGGTTTAAAAATTGAGCCTGGTTCAAAAAGAGAGGATATGGGTCGGAGAGAGGAGCTGGGGGTAGAATCTTGAGCAACGGAGCTGATGGCTATTATTTCACCATTTTGGGGATTAATTATAATGCCGGTAGCATTTTCAGCCTGAAAACGTTTTAGGCCAAGTTTTAAAGATGAGGTTAATATAGATTGAACCTGCCGATTAAGACTAAGAGAAATATCGGTTCCGTCTACCTCACTTTTGTGCCAGTTTTTACGGCTTAAAATTAATTGTCCGGTAGCATCGACCGGGGCGACAGAAAAACCTACCTTTCCCGAAAGAGTTCGTTTATAAAAACTTTCGAGATTTAATAAAACATCTTTGGCTAAATTACCTTCCGGGTAATATCTTGACGAAACTTCTTCGAAACTGACACCGGGGATGTTAATTTTTTTTAAATCTTGGCTGGAAAACTTGGTAGGTAGGGTAACCCACTTGATGTTGGGTTTGAGAAAGAATTCTATTTGTTTTTTGGATTCTAATGAAAGACCAGGTTTTATTTTTTCCAGATAGAGAAGAACATCCTCAAGTTTTTGACCAAGATTGGGTTTGTAAAGTGATAAAAGAAAATATCGGGAATCGAGACTTAAGGGAAATGAGTCAGAAGCGAGAAGGTGACCCAGATTAGGTAAAATTTTTGTTTGAGAATATATTTGATTTAAACTACGGTTTCGAACTGACTGGCCTTGATATATTTGCCAATAAAAGAGGCGGAGAACGACAATTACAAAAGAAAAAATAATCGTAGTTTTTAATATAGATATTCGGTCGTTACTCATGAAATAAGGTGAATTTTTGAACATATTTTTGTTCCAGATTTTGGTTTAAATCTAGGGATTCCCGATATTTTTTTTGAAGTGCGGAAAAGTCATGGCTAAGTTTGACAATTTGGCTGGAGTAAAAAAAAGAAAATAATAATTGAAAAATAACCAGACTGATAGTGGCAGATAAAAGCAATCGGGTAGGCATCAGTTAATAGTATAAGACCTCAAGTGGGCGGATCGGGAAAGAGGGTTTATTGACACTTCGTGTCTTGAGGGCGATAGTTTTTGAGATTTAAGGCCGGAATTTCGTAAAAAGTTTTTTACCAGACGATCTTCGCCGGAATGGAAAGTAATAATAATAACCCGACCTTGGGGTTTAACTATATCAAGAGAGGCTTCAAGGGCCTTACTTAAGTTTTTTAATTCATTGTTAACGGTAATTCGGAGAGCTAGAAATATTTTAGTGGCCGGATCGTGAGAACAAGTTACTTTTTTTTCTTTATAAAAATAACGGATAATTTCGGCCAGCCTAATACCCGATTTAATTGGTTGTTGCTGCCGGCACTTAATAATTCTTTGAGATAGAGGCCGGCTGTATTTTTCCTGAGAGATTTTGGAAAATATATTAAACAAATCTGCCTCTGAGGTAGTGTTTATTATGTTTTCGGCAGTAACAGGTTGATGAATCGGGTCAAGTCTCATATCTAAAGAATGTGGATCGTTGAAAGAAAAACCGCGATTTGGAGAAAGTTGTTGGGAAGTGTTTAGGCCCAAATCAAAAAGAAGACCGTCGAGGGGTTGGTTAACGTGTTTTTTCCAGATACTTTTTAAACGGGAGAAGTTACCTTTCAGGGGGTGAAAGAAGGTGGCCAAATTAAGAGCAGTAATTCTTTTAGTAGCCAGGGCCAAACTATCATTATCAGTATCAAGTCCAAAGACAGTAGCTCCTGATTCGAGAAGCGGAATGGTGTGGCCACCATGACCAAGGGTGGCATCGAGGTAAATTTTATCCTTTTTAGGGTTAAAAAGTCGTATTACCTCGTCAAGAAGAACCGGCTGATGATATATCATTGTTTCCAGGTGATAGTGAAGCCTTTGGATTTGACTAGAGTGAGAGAAAAGGGCATCACCATGGCGGCTACCTGGTCGTCTTGGGTATTTAGAGTGAGGTTGAGAGTGCCACCGTTGACCCCGGCGTCATATTTGTATTTGCAACCATTGGTGCAGCTTTCGGTCCCTAGCAATATTTTTCGTTCAAAACTACCACTGATAATATCCTTTAATTCAGCGGTACCGCTGACTCCTTTTTCGATTTCTAATCCGGCATCACTGGCGGTGTAAATAAGCTCGTATTCAATTTTATTAAATATTGGTTTTATTCCAGAAATTTTAAGAGTTAATTCGTGACCATCGCTGCGGGGGGTGAGATTAACCTGAGGTTTGTCAGTATCGGTCAAGGCATATTCACGGGGTATCGGGGTTGGGGTGGGTGAAACTGGAATTTTGGATTGAGTGCAAGCAGAGAGAAATAAGGAGGACGATAATATCAAAGAAAGAAATTTTTTCATAAAATCAGTTTAACTTTTTTTGTAACCAGGAGTCAATTTTGCTGATATTTAACCGGATTTGAGCCATAGTATCCCGATAACGGATAGTAACGGTATCATCCTCCAGACTTTGAAAATCAACCACCAGACACCAGGGAGTACCGATTTCATCATGACGGCGGTATTTTTTACCAATATTACTACTGTCGTCAAAATCTACTGAATATTTTTTTTGAAGCTTTTGGTAAATAGCTTTGGCTTTATCGACTAGTTGTGGTTTATTGCTGGCTAAGGGGAAAATGGCCATTTTATAAGCTGAAACCTGAGGGTTAATTTTAAGCCAGGTTCTGGTGTCACCGCCCGGGGTTTTGTCTTCCCGGTAAGCGTCGAGGAGTAAAAAGAAAAAAGAACGATCAACACCACCGGAAGTTTCGACGATGTGGGGTAAAAATTTTCCTGTTGTAGTCGGATCCCGACAGGAAAGATCTTGACCACTAAAACGGGAATGTTGAGAGAGATCATAATCCCCTCTCCAATGAATGCCTTCCATTTCGGTCCAACCCCAGGAAGAGTTAAATTCAACATCAAAAGCTTTTTTGGCATAAAAAACCAACTCGTCTTTTTGGTGTTGACGGAGGCGGAGATCGTCTTTATTATTAAAAAGGTTTTGGTACCAAGAAAGACGCTGTTCTTTCCAATATTCATACCATTTATCCATATCCTGGGGATAAACGAAATATTGGATGTCCCATTGTTCAAATTCGCGGGTACGGTAGAGAAAATTTTTGGGAGTGATTTCGTTTCGGAAGGCTTTACCAATTTGGGCGATGCCGAAAGGAACTTTGACCCGGGAGGAATCGACAATGTTTTTAAAGTTAAGATAAATATTTTGACAAGCCTCTCCCCTCAGGAAGGCTGGAATTTTTTCACCCTCAATAACTCCGATTTCAGTGTGAAAAAGGATATTAAACTTTTTAGGAGCGGTAAATTCTCCACCGCATTCGGGGCACTGGGAGGAATTGTCAATTAAATCGGGGCGGAAACGCTGGTGGCAAATTTTGCATTCAACCAATTCATCACCAAAGTTTTTAACATGACCGGAGGCTTCCCAAACTTTGGGGTGGGTGATGATGGCTCCGTCAATTAGAACGACATCATCCCGACGGGTAACATTGTCCCGGATCCACAGATTTTTCCAATTGTTTTTCATCAAGGAACCGATTGGACCGTAGTCGTAAAAACCCTGGATGCCACCATAGATTTCACTGTTTTGAAAGACTATTCCCCTTCTCTTACAGAGAGCGACAACTTTAGCTACGAGATCAGATTGGGTGGCGGACATGATTGATTATAACCCAAGGAAGTAACCTTTTTTACGAACAGTAAATATAATATTTTTATTAATTCCGGATTGACGAATTTTTTCGCGAAGGTTTTGAATCAATTTTGCAATGGCTTCGAGAGAAAATCTACTGAGATGATCTGAACCCCAGATTTCTTGAGCAATGGTGTCAAAGGAGACAATAGTCGTTTTTGAGGCAGTTAACAGACGTAACACTTTTTCTTCCTGAATTGTTAGTGTTTTAATTAATTTACGAAAATTAAGGATAACAGGATATGGGAAACCGAGTTTTTGGAGGTAATGTTGGCTTGGGGAAATGGTT
>JAGVHP010000075.1 GCA_020056515.1 Candidatus Shapirobacteria bacterium | reverse complement strand
CCGAAATTCCCTATCAGGTCAACAAAGCCGAGCTGGTGCAAAAGATAGCCCAGTTAGCTACCGACAAAAAAATCATTGGCATCAGTGATCTGCGTGACGAGTCCGATCGCCACGGCATTCGGGTGGTCTTGGAAATTAGAAAAACCGGCAAACCCAAATCAATTCTGAATAAACTCTACAAATATACTCCGCTTCAATCGTCATATTCTGCCAACATGTTAGCTCTGGTTGGTGGCATTCCCCAAACCTTAAACCTTCGTCAACTTTTACTACTTTTTCTCCGTCACCGGGAATTAATCATTCGTAAACGGACTATTTTTGATTTAAAAGCTGCTTATTTACGCTCTCACATCCTCGAAGGTCTAAAAATTGCCTTGGACAATCTGGATGCGGTAATAAAAACTATCCGGGCTTCAGAAACTGCCGATACTGCCAAGACTAATCTAATGGACAAGTTTTCTTTAAGCGATCTTCAGGCCTCTGCTATCCTGGAAATGCAACTTCGGCGTCTAGCCGCTCTGGAACGTCAAAAAATCGAAGATGAATATGTTGACATCCAAAAAGTAATCAACGATCTCACCGCCATAATTACCGTCGCCGGTAAAATGATTACCATTCTCAAAAACGAAAACAAGGAGATCAGGGAAAAATATGCCGACCCCAGATTAACTAAAATCTTTGTCCGGGACCTAGCCGATTTCAGCGAGGAAGATCTTATTCCTTCCGAACCCACTCTGGTTACCATCACCCGAAGCGGATATATCAAGCGCTTACCTCAGGACACCTATCGCACTCAACAACGGGGCGGAGTTGGAGTTAGTGGCATGTCAACCAAAACCGAAGATGAGGTTGAAAGTCTTTTCAATGTTAATACCCACGACAATCTCCTCTTTTTCACCAACAAAGGCCGCTGTTTCAAAACCAAGGTTTGGGAAATCCCCGAATCTTCCCGACAATCTAAGGGGCAGGCTGTGGTTAACTTAATTAACATCGTCACCGGTGAAAAAGTTGAGACAGTTCTCCCGGTTGCCAAAGTTTCCGACTCTAAATTCATAATTCTGGCTACCCGTAAAGGTGTTATCAAAAAAACTGCCATTGAAAAATTTGCCAATATTCGTCTCTCCGGACTTACCAGCATTAAATTAGATGTTGGTGACCAGCTCATCTGGGCCAAAACAACCAGCGGTAATGATCAGATCTTTTTGGCCACTAAAATGGGTAAATGTATTCGTTTTAATGAAACTGATACCCGCCCCATGGGTCGACACACCCGAGGGGTTCGGGGAATTACCCTCAAAGATCAGGATGAAGTTATCTCCATGGACATTCTCCCCCCCAAAAGAAACCCATCTTCTTTCCGGCACTTAATGATGGTTACCGAAAACGGAGTCGGCAAAAGAAGCGACGTCTATCTCTATCCTCTCCAGAAGCGGGGTGGTATTGGTGTCAAAGTATCCAATCTATCCGCCAAAACCGGCAATATTGCCGCCACCGCCGTTGTTAACGAAAAAACAGAACTATTAATTTTAATCTCCAAAAAGGCTGTTACCATCAAACTGCCCCTAAAGAATATTCCCGTTCTTTCCCGAAATACTCGTGGTGTTATTTTAATGAGACTTAAAACCTCTGAGGACCGGGTTAACAGCCTCACAACTTTATAGGTTATTGTTGCTTTTTGTTATAGGCCTATTTATTTTTTACTATTATAAGATATCCTTTCTCCAACCATACCAATTGGCACTTAGGTAGGCCGACTGTTAATCAGGTATAAAATTTCAATATAGTCCTAATATACGGCATATTTGTAATATACTCAAGAGGAGGGGAGCTGATTTTCTGTTTTTGCGGTATCTTTTGGCATAAACGATCAACTATAGGACACACTGGTTACACACTAACTTAAGATAGTTTCTGGTATTTTTCTTTCTCAACATACAAAAACTCTTCCGTTTCTATTTTTATTTATAGTTTTTCAAAATTAGTAACACCGGTTATCACCACTAGAATCTTTTATATTTTAAATTAACTTTCTTCTTATTACTTATAACTTTTTATCATCAATTCTTTACTTATTTTCATTTAAATTTATTATTTTTGTCGTCGCCTTCTCTCAAATAGGGGAATCGTAAAAAATTTAACGATATACATTGATATATTTAGTACAATGCGGAGTATGTCAAAGTAATGCGGTTATATCTTTTTTTCCCTATTTCCCAAGTGATATTTTTGGTGTACTTCCCGCAATCTGGAATCGGTCACATGGGTATAGATTTGAGTGGTGGCGATATTACGATGACCCAATAATTCCTGAACCGACCGCAGATCGGCCCCGGAACGCAATAGGTCAGTCGCCATAGAATGACGTAGAGTGTGGGGAGTGGCATCAACCGGAATCCTAGCCTGTCGAACATAATGCTTCACTAACCTCTGAATTGATCTGGCCGATAATCTTAACTCCTCATCGGTACTGGCTATATCCTTTTTTCCTCCAAAGCGGAGAAATAATGGTTTATGCCTATCCATTCGTGATTTTATATATCTGTCTATCAACATTGCTGCTTGTTGGCTGACAAACACTACCCGGGCCTTTCCGCCTTTTCCAACTACTCCAAACTCCCGGCTTTCCAAATTTATCTGATCCCGATTCAAAGCCACCAGTTCCGATACCCGTAATCCGGTAGAAAACAACAGCTCTAAAATAGCCCTATCCCTTAAGCCCACTCTGGTTGACAATATCGGCTGGGACAATAACCTCCCGATTTGATCTTCGTCTAGAAATTTTAAGGAATGTTCGGCATTTTTCGGAACTTCAATTTTTTCCGGTTGCATCACTTGAAAATCATTTCGAACTAGCCACTTTAATAGAGACCGGATAGCTATTACATAATAACCTTGAGTTACACTTTTCATAACACCCCGAAGTCCCGGCAATCGCGACAAATACAATCTGAACTTCCTAATTGTCTCCTGATTAATATCGCCAAGTGACGGTTGCGTAATTCCTGAAGCCTGAAGATAAGCCAGAAGCACCTTTAAATAATGCCGGTAATTTCTAACCGTTAGTTTTGAGGCATTCTTTTCGATTTCCAAATGCTCTAAAAATCTAACGATTCCTTCCTCCAATTTCATATTCCTAAGACTATCGTAGCACAAAAACCGCCCTATCTTCATTTCTGGGGCCTTTAGTGAAGCCATGTATAATTCTTGCCATACTTTGGGTATATATTCTCAACTTCTCTCAAATTATGGAGCAGGGAAGTGGAAAGCGGAGTTTTAGGCACAGACCCGGTTTAGGTTAGTATCTATCAAATAGAGGAGAATTCAACTTATAAATAAATATAAATATTATTTCTATGGCTTTTTATAATTCATAATTCGTAATTGATAATTGCCAATTGAACCGGCCACTCCCCCTGCCTTTTCTTTTTAATATAGTCGTAAAAGATACATTGTGCGACTATGGTTTTGGGATAATGGGTCCACTAGGCGAGAAGTAATTGTTAACAATCTGTCTACTTTGTTCTTTCACCTCTTCTATTATTATATGATCCGTCCTTATTTACCTCTCTACTCTTCCGTCTACCCCTTCTCCTTCTTTCGGTTTGATATAGTCGACTGCTAATTACTTTTCCACATAGACTATATCAATCTATAACAGAACCTCGTCCTATAATATCCTATAATTATGAAAATTATAGGATATACCGTGAAAATACTTCCCCACTCCCCTAGTTTACCATCAAATATTGCCTATCTTTAGCTTTGGATATATAATATTTTAACCTAATCACCTATCACCAAACCTTCGAATTCCATTACTCTGAAACCTCGACTCAAACTTTCTACCCACCACTTCCCCAACTCCCCTACCAAACACTGCTTAAACCCAGGTATTAGTTATAATTATTGCCATAAGTATGGCAATTCCGGTCAACGTATACCCAGTTACTACCCCTTTAAATAATCTATCTTTAATATCTGCCTGAAATAGACCAGAAAGAAGATAGATAATAGACACCAGATACACCGATCCCTTAAATATTCCTACCGGCCAAAAGGAAAAAACTAAAGCCATCTGACCCACTATCCAAGCTGCCACTAAAATATACACCCATCTCCCCTTACCTTTTCCGTCATCGGGCAAATCAATTGCTATTGCCCAAAACTGATATATAAATAGTAGCATGGTAATAAGTAGAGTTAATGGCGAATTCAAGAAGAAAGGAAGCCTAAAAGACAACATACTGTCAAACAGGAAAAAGGCGGTTAACAATACCAATATCAAACTGACTGTATAGGCCGCCCGATATAGTGGGACCGTTTTATAACCAATCGCTACCAAAAACACATTCTCCACCAAAAACAAAAGATAAGTCATTACTCCAAATACTACCGCGTATATCAGAAAATTAATCCGGCTCGACGGCAGTAAGACCACAAACAAACCATAACCCAAAGTCATTAATACCGGTAAAATTGCCGTCATTAACTTATTGCTGGCTCCTCTCTCAAAGATGATTCCCAACCCAAACCAAAAGCAAAATATCACTAAAACCAATTCCAAAACAATCCCTAAATACCGGGATTCCACCGGTAAAGACAAATACAAATACAACCCCACTCCTAAAATTATCGTCGAAATCAGATAGCGCCAACGTTTGGAAATATTCATTGAAATTCAAATCCTGAAAATACACTAATAACATCATCGTTTTCTTCCAAGGCATCGATTAGATCCATCACTTTTTCCACTTCATCCTCGCTTTTAAGTTTTACCTTCTGGTGACACCTTTCCACCATCTCCTCCTGAAGTATCTTTCTCCCCCTCTCTTTCAATCTGTCTGATATCGGTTTCATTTGATTTGCCCCGGTAATTAAAACATTGCTACCCTCAAATTCTTTTACTCCCAGCTCGATTAACTCCAGCTGTTCTTCGCCACTTAACTCTCCTTCAATTTCTATCTCCCCTACCCGATCAAACATAAAATCAACTGACCCCTCACTTCCCAAGTTTCCCCCATAATCCCGAAATAATAACTTTATTTCCCCCAAACTTCTATTTTTATTATCAGTTTCCACCTCAATCACCAATGGCACCCTCATTGGCCCAAAACCTTCAAAGCGGAAATTGAAGAGATTTGCTTTCCTCTCTTCATATTTTTGAAGTAGTCTCTCAATGTTCTCCTTGGGCATATTTGCCACCCTAGCCTTCTCTATCGCCTCCCGCAAGGCCGTGTTCGATTCAGGGTTTGAATTACTACCACCGGCTCGAATCGCCGTCATAATATTTTTTGACATTTTGGTAAAAACCTCGCTTCTTTTCTTGTCCTGTGATCCTTTTCGGTTTTTGATATTGGCCCACTTAGAATGTCCTGACATACGTTTCACTGTATTTTATCATCTCCTCAATCCCCTTCCCCAACACTACTTCCATTCCGCCACCGCTAACTCCATGGGTTGAACAAGATAAAATTTTTGCTAACTTTTGGGAAGTTTCCTTTTCCGCCTCTATTTCGCTATTATAATTAATTTTACACCCCCCGTCTTCTTCGTCTCGGGTGTCCACTGCTGTCACCATCACCCCCCACCATCCTAGTCTGTCAGCTATCATATTTCCAAATCCGTTCTTTCCGGATGCATTTACCACTGTCAGTCGAATATTTTTTTCAATCACTTCATTTTCGGCCATATCACGGGGTATTTTCTCCTCCAGATTTTCCTTCTCCAAAGATAATTTACCCAATATAGTTTCTTTTTTCTGCAACCAATCATCAACCTGCAACCGAAAGCGCAACCATCCCAAAGGACCAAGATTTTCCCATAACCACCGATTACTCTGCCAATTCCCACCAGATATTATCGACACCGGCCAAAGACCAAAGTTGTAAAATGCCACCATTTTACCCAAATCTGGTTGATTATTTTCCTGTTCAAGAATTAGTTGCAACTTTGTTGCCGGATAATACCCCATTCCGTTCGGAATCCATAAATCAACTGATCCTAAAACCGATAGGCTGTTTATCATTCCCCGGGAAGGTGAAATATTGATAAAGGTCAACTGCTCCTCTCTCACCTTCATTATTAAATAATCTCCTCCTTTCCAGGACAACTGGTATACCCACCACCCGCCCAATATCAACGTTGCTACCCCCGTCAAAACCAATGTCAATTTAGCTCCGGTCTTCATATCCCATTTTCATCAATATACTCCTTAAATCGGCAGGTATCTTTGACTCAAAGTGCATCAAATTTCCCTCCGGATTTCTAAATTCAATTTCGGTTGCATGTAAAAATGGTCTTACCATCCCCAAGTTCATTTCACCCCCATAAGTCCTGTCTCCCACCAACGGCCAACCCAAATACTGAAAGTGTACCCGTATCTGATGTGTCCGACCTGTTTTTAAATCAATTGAGACTAAACTATATTTCTTTCCCAAAAAATAAATTAACCCTTCCCGTTTAAAGAGAGTTTTTGAAATTTTGCCGTCCTCTCTTACCTTAAAACGACCAAAGGCCCGACGATTTCTTCCAATCGGCATTTCAATTACTCCGTCAATACTAACTTCCCCTGAAACCAAAGCCAGATATCGTTTTATTATTTTTCTCTCTTTAAATAAATATTTTAAAAAGTTTAAATACTTCTCTGTTTTGGCAACTAATAGTAGCCCCGAAGTCCCCTTATCCAGCCGATGCCCTATCCCCTGCCGCCTTAACCCCATTCCCAATCTGTTTTTTAGTAGCCACTCCTCAACTGTTTCCTTCCCTTGTCCGTTTTCATTAGTTACTACCATCCCTGCCGGTTTTTCTAATACTAATAAATTATCATTTTCGAAGTTTATTTTGATTTCTTCCATTTTTCCCAAATTACCACGATTAGGCCAATAAATATTAAATGATCGTTGATATTATTATAAATCCCGGTACTAAAAATCGGCCAATAATCCGTCACCTTTCCGAAAAATAGCCTCTCCCCTAGATTCAGCCCCCCTCCCAACAAAAGAAGCCACCATCCAAGACTATTTTTGTTTTTTATGACAAATACTCCCACTATTACCAATGCTAAAATCTCTGCCACTACCATTCCTGGGAAATTAATTCCAAAACTTATTCCGGTGTTTTCCACCATCCTCTACTCCCCCTCTTTTTCACATGTCATGCAAACAGTCGCCTCCGGTCTGACAGCCAACCTGTCAGTGTCAATCATTTCCCCGCATTTATCGCAAATCCCATATTTCCCAATTTTAATTTTTGACAAAGCTTTACGAAACTCAATTATTTGTTTTTTAACAAAACTCACCTTAATCTCCGACTCAAAATGACCAATTTGTTCATCTACATCTTCTTCCAAAGAATTATTAGTCGCCCGGGTGCTATCAGAAAACGGGTCACCCCTCTTTAATTTCTTTTCACTTTTTTTAAGCTCAACAATCCTCTTCTCCAGATACTCCTTCACCGGCCGGGTTAATTTATCAGGAATTACGTTCACCACCAAGAATACCCAATCCCACCCCACAAATCAAGGCAGGAACAATGTAGTAAATATTACCATAAATAAGGGACATTCCTAAAAATACAATTATATTTGCCGTCAAATATAAAAAGCCTTTCCGGCCGCTTTTATACCAAACAAAAGACCGGTATCTTCCTTTAAGCCACCGACTTATTAGAGCCACTAGAAACAATAATAGTACCGGCAACCACTTTTCGGATACCGTAAAATACACTCCGTTTAGCCACAACAATAGCCACAAATTATCTTCTGCCAGAGAAAAAAATTTCCAACCCCGATCTGTTGCCACCAACCAAGCCATAGATATCCAAAATAAATATCCGCCAATCACGTTACTTTCTCCCATCTTCCAGAATTCCAACCATTTTACAGGATTTTCCGCCCATACTCCCCAGTAAACAAAACCATAGGCCAATCGGCTTCCCAAAAGATATGCCAAAAGTGATATCCAGCCGAATGCCGCTACGTCTTCTTCTTTGTAATTACTCCTAAGAACCCGCCAGGTTAAGTAAAGATAAACCAACAACCCCACTGTTCCCACTATTATTTTCCACATGACCATATTTTACCTTAATATTATTGTATAATTTGCTTTAAGCCGACGTGGCGGAACTGGCAGACGCGCACGACTCAAAATCGTGTGGTAGCAATACCATGTGGGTTCGACTCCCACCCTCGGCACACACCCTATCCCTTCTTCTCCACATCAAAAAAGCTGACTTGTTTGCCGTTGAAATACAAACCAAACTGTCCTGTCGGCCCGTTACGGTGTTTTTCAATACTCAAAGTTATCATCTCCTTGACCTCCTCATCCTCCCGATGTAAAAACATCACCACGTCTGCATCTTGCTCAATGCTCCCTGATTCCCTTAGGTCTGACAGCCTCGGTCGCCCTCCCCGTGCTTCCATCTGTCGGTTTAGTTGAGCCACCGCTAATATAGGAATTCTCAATTCTCTGGCTAAATTTTTTAATCCCTGCGATATTTCACTAACTTCCTGCACCCGATTTTCCCTGTTTTTTCCATGCATTAACTGTAAATAATCTACTACCACAAACTTAATCCCTTTATCTACCTGCAACCTCCTCGCCTTGGTTCGTAACTCCGTCACTGATAAACCGGGAGTGTCATCTATATATAATGGAGCCCCGGCTAGTATCCCCATCGCTTCTGATAATGACGTAAAGTCATCATCAGACAGCTGGCCGGTTTTCAACTTCCAGGCATCAATTAACCCCTGTCTCACCAACAGTCTGTCTGATAATTCTTCCTTACTCATTTCCAACGAAAATACACAGGTTGGCAGCTTTTCTTCCACTGCTACATATCGGGCCACGTTTAAGGCAAAAGCAGTTTTTCCCACTCCCGGCCGGGCGGCTAATACAATCAGGTTGCTATCCTGCATCCCGGCCAACATTGAATCCAACGATTTAAAACCGGTACCCAATCCCCGAAGCCCACTCCCCCGTTTCTGAAGCTCATCCAGCCGATCAAAACTGGCAGTTAACACTTCCCTAAGCGACAGTGGTACCGATTTTAAGTGTTTCTGACTCAACGAAAATATTTCCGCTTCGGCCACATCTAAAAGTTCTTCAGCCGACAATGATTCATCAAAAGCCTTCTCCGTAATTCGGGCCGCCGCTGAAATCAACTCTCGTTTAGCCCCTAATGCCTTAATTATTTTGCCATAAGCCTCAACATTAGCTGAAGTCGGTACCCCGTTGGCTAATTGTGCCAAATAAGCTTTACCTCCGATCAACTTCAATGCTTTCATCTCCTTTAACTTCCCCGACACAGTCACCAAATCGATTGGGTTTCTGGCTTCATACAATCTCACCATTGCCTCATAAATTTTGGCATGATTGCCGTTATAAAAATGTTCCGGCCGTAAAAACTCCGACACCGCCAAAATTGCATCACTGTCAATCAAAATTGATCCTAATACCGATACTTCGGCTTCATCAAAAGATGGGGGTACCCGCCCTATTTCGCTGTTAATAGCACCACCTCCGTTACCTCCGGCAGATTTTCCGGAGAAATTATTAGCTTCTCCGTCGGCACCAAGTCCTCTCTGTCCGCCAAGTCTAATAACTTTTTCTGCGACTCCATTGATAATCCGGTAATTAAAAGATAACTTTCTCCCAACCCCTTTGTTTTTTCCCAAACATCTTTTATTTCTCCTAATCCCGGCACAATCAATAAATCACACTCACTTATTTTTTCCTTTTTTTTGTCAGTAATTTCCACTTCCAATGTCGACAACCATCCCACCTTTATCCCCTCAAATTGTAGTACATACATCACCCCACCCTCCCCTATTCTGGCTCCCCAAATTTCTATTCCGGCCACCTCATATTCACCTGGCCCCCAAATAATTACTCCGCTTTTATTATTAAACCCCAAAAAATTCGACTCGGCGTCTCTAAAAATTATCACCTTTACCCCACCAGCCGTGACATCAATATCCCCCTTCCTTGGATTAAACCACACCGCCTCTTTCTTTCCCTTAATCAAAATACTATCCTTACCATACTGACTTATTTCCATGGCTCTATGATATCATCAAAGTTACCAGATGCTCAAAGGATTTATTCTCGCTATTTTTTTCGGGACTTTAATTGGTTTTGGTACTTCAAGTTTACTAGTCAATACCAACCAAAAAAAATCATCTGTGCCGGCTGTTATATCACCCCTACCCACTCCTGTTCTTACTGTGATTCCAGCCCCCATTCTAACTATTGATTATCCAAAAAACGAATCTGTTATAAATACTGCCAATATTACTGTAAAAGGAAACACTGTCGGATCTTCCTTTGTTTTAATAAGTACTGTCAAAGATTCTTATCAAACTGTAGCCGACAACTCCGGTTCATTCTCGATCGACCTAAGCTTAGATTTGGGTGCCAACCTTCTTAAAATTAAATCCATTTCCCCTGACAATACCGAAAATAGTCTCGAATTATTAGTCACTTATAGCACTGCTAAACTGGAATGATTACCCCAACTTTACCCGCCATAGCCTTGGCGACGGCGGGCCCCACCACTCCACCTGCTTCTGAAATTCAAAAAATCAGGCAGGTAATTCAGGAAAAGGTACGGGAAAAACTTCAGCAAATTTCTCAAAAGGAAGTTGATTTAAAAAGGGCCATCACCGCCACTATTACCAAAATTGAAAATAACACCCTTTTTTTCGATACTCACAGTCTCATCAAGAATGCCACTGTTGACAATACCACTGTATATATCGGCCTAAAACAAAACAAAATCAAATACTCCGATCTTAAAATCGGTCAGGAAGTCTTGATTATCGGCCTTTTGGATGAAAACCAACAGTTTACCGCCAAGCGGCTCATTCTCACCCCTCAAAAGAACTTTCAAAATCCCCATCAAATTATTTTTGGTCGGGTCGTCGACATTTCCACCTCTTCTCCAGTCCTTGTTGTCATCCCCTATTCCGATAAAAACAACCAATATCAAATTAAATACACACCTAATAAAACTAAATTTTTATCCAAAATCGGCCAAAAGATTTCTCTCGAATCAATCAAAGTTGGTCAAAAAATTGCCGTTGTAGCCACGACCGACCTCCTCTCTCATCAAAGCCTCGTTTCCATAAAAATTATCGTCCTTGATTAATACCCTAGATTGCTGATAAAATATACCCGATGATCAATCTATCAAGCAAATCTACCCATCATCACGCCGATTAACCCTTGGCGGACTTTTGCTTGATCCACACCCCGCCAAGAGGCGGGTTTTTTTGTTTCTTTAGGTGAAATTTTGAACGACAGTGATAAAATTTTCCTAAAGACACAATCCCGATCGAAGTATGAGCATCGGGATAATGCACTTTTATATATCAATTATTAATTCGTAATTCGTAATTGATAATTGATTTACGTGGTGGCCATAGCTCAGTTGGTTAGAGCGTTCCCCTGTGGAGGGAAAGGTCGAGGGTTCAAATCCCTTTGGTCACCCCATGAATTTACAATTTGTATTTATCCATCATACCCATACCGTGGTCACCATTCCGCGGGGTGATGCCGTGACCTGAATTTATTTTATTAATTCTCTAAAGCCCCGTAAACCGGGGCTTTTTTTTATTCCCAAAATTATTTATTAAAAAATATATGTCTCAATATTATGAAATTAAACGCATCGTCGGGTATTCCTATCTTGACGGCTCTCCTGTCGACAACACAAAGGGGTGGATTTCCCCAAGGTGTGGTCCCGAGCAAAAAGATATCCAGTGGCTACCTGGGCCAAATGGTGAACCTTATGGTCAAGCCTTAGAATTAGTGCCGATAATCCGGAGAGAAAGACGAAAATGGCAAACCTATATACCCGGATCGGGTAACCCCGGTGGTCACTAATCCTCCCCCGGCTATGCCGGGGAAGAATATTATTAAATGTTAAAATCAAACTATGAATAAAGTTCCTCAAACACTCAAGGGTTTTCGTGATTTTTTACCGGATGTGATGGTAATCCGTAACTACGTCAAAAATATTTTAGTCGAAGTTTTTGAAAACTTTGGCTTTGAACCTCTGGAAACACCTACACTTGAATATTCCTCTACTCTTATGGGTAAATATGGTGAAGAAGCTGATAAGCTGGTTTATTCCTTTACCGACAATGGTGGTCGACAAATCGGACTTCGTTACGACTTGACCGTCCCCACTGCCAAAGTCCTGGCTATTTATAACCAACAAATTCCTCTACCATTCAAGCGTTATCAAATCCAGCCGGTTTGGCGGGCTGACAATACTCAAAAAGGCCGCTATCGCGAAGTTATTCAATGCGACATTGACACCTTTGGTTCCTCATCCCCCATTACCGACGCCGAAATAATTGCCGTTATTGATTCTGTTCTCCAAAAATTAAATTTTCAAAAATTTTCTATTCGGATAAACAGCCGCTCCGTTCTCTATCAGATTTTAGACTCCGCTGGCATTACAGATAATCAAAAATCAGTTCTTCAAACTCTCGATAAATATAGCAAAGTTGGTCAAGGTGGAGTAACAAAAGAGCTCAAAGAAAAGGGTCTTTCTGCCCCAACCATCATCACCCTTCTTGACTGCATCAGAAAAGCTCAACCAGATTCTTATCTGTCTCAAGTTTTTGATTTAATAAAAGGTTTTGGTGTGTCGGAATCTTCTTTTATTTTTGATCCCACTATCTTCCGCGGTCTTGATTATTACACCGGTCCTATCTTTGAAACCTACGTCGAGAAACCCAAAATTGGCAGTATCACCGGCGGCGGCCGTTACGACAATCTTATTTCTCTGCTTGGCGGCCCAAATATACCCGCCGTCGGCACCACTATCGGCTTGGATCGAATTGTTGACTGTATCATGGAACTAAATCTCCTCCCTAATCTTCCCAAAACTAAAACTAAGGTTTTAGTTGCCAACTTCGGTCCTGATACTCTCGATGAGTCTATAAGATTGGTCTCTTTTCTTCGAAATAAATCTATTCCCTCTTCCATCTACCCTGACGCTGAAAAACTTGGTAAACAATTTAAATACGCCAGTGACAAAGACATTCCCTTTGTTGCCGTCATCGGACCCGACGAAGTTGAAAAAAACCTGGTGACCTTAAAAAACATGTCCACCGGCGACCAAAAAACTATTTCCCAAAAAGATCTTTTGGTTCAACTCGTTTAATCCACGGAAATCTATTAAACTCATGATCAAAACTCACTATCGTGTCCCCATCTCCCATGGCTGACACAATCAGGCAATCATTATACTTAACTTTCATTTTTCCGAACCATTCAATAGCCCGACACAAATCACACTCACTTGTCCACTTTAAATTGTTTGTTCTCAACACCCCGCCTACATAATCAGCTATTTTTTCATTATTCCATTTATATTGGCTACCGAGCACCCATACTAATTCACTTACCACCAATGTTTGCACCCAATAAGTCTCTTTCCCTTTTATTACATCATTAAAAAAAACACCGGAACTCTTTTCGCCATCAATAAACCTTAAAAATATATTAATGTCCAGAAACTTCTTCATATTCTGTCTCCATCTTTTCTCTAAAATTTTTCCAATACTCAAATTTAGCCTTATCTTTGGCAATCCCCGCAAATTCCATGATATCTCTCACCGGTTTCAGAATTATTTTATTATCAATAACCTCAAAATCCAATTTTCCTGGTTTTTTTATCTTTAATTTCTTCCGCACTTTTTCCGGAATATATATTAATCCCCTACTAGATATTGACACGGTCGTAATCATAAATCTATGATAATACATATTTATCGCATTGTCAATAATTAAATGAAAATTGTTAGCCCAAAGTGAAAATGTCACTTTTCTCCAAAGTAGAAATGTCCCCTTTTAGGAAACCATAAGTCAGACTAATTGGTTAGCTATT
>JAGVHP010000052.1 GCA_020056515.1 Candidatus Shapirobacteria bacterium | reverse complement strand
TGATACCACCAAGGAGGCTGATGCCAAAAACGATTTCAATCAGCTTCATAATGGCGAAGGCAGCAAAAACGATAGCCAGACCAACCAGGGCGTTGGTAATTTGATTTCGGGCGGTTTCGACATTTTTCTGATCACCACCAGACATTACCCATTTGAGGCCACCCATGATGAGAATGAAAAAGAAAACCAGGGCGACAGCCAACATGGCCAGAGAGATGGCACCGGAAACAATGCCACCGGCAGTCATGCGGGTGAGTGGGTCGAACTCACCGGTTTGGGGCCCAATAATAATTTTGCCTTGGGCGATGGCGGATTTGACGAGAGGAAATATGTTTGTCATAGAGATAATAATATCAATAATTAATAAAAATTTAAAGGGTGGGCCAGGTGAGGTTTAGGTTTTCCAACCCCTGAATGCCTAAAACGAAGCCAATAAATTTGATAATGGCAAAAACACAAAAGATAGCAATTATGCCTACAATAGAATTGGTAAGTTCAGCTTTGGCGGTTTCAAACTTCTTTTGGTCACCATCAGTAGCGATAAGATGATAGCCGGCAAAGACAACGTGCCAGAAAAAATAGAGGACAGCTACCAGAATGAGGATGGAAATAACCCCCTGAAGAACATTGTTGGTATAGCCTTCAGGGTCGGTGGAGGAAGTACAGTCTTTGAGAGCCGGATTGCAAATTACGGCGTAAACAGGTTTGATAAAGTTGATCATATAGTTTTTATAAACCCATCCTAGTAAACATACCGTTAATATCTAAAACATTAGGAATGCCGGCAAGTTTGGCTAAAAGTGAACCAAGGCCAACAGCGACAACAATAATTACCAGCCCAAGAACACCTTCGGTGAGACGCTTGCGGGAGGATTCCATGTTTTTCTCGTCACCTTTGGAGGCGATATAGGAATAACCAGCAAAAATAATTTGAATAATAAAGTAGAGAACGCCGATGATGGTAAGGATGCCAAGAATTTGACCGGCAAATTTTTCAAATTTGGTGGTAGCGTCGAGAGGAGAGGTGGGGTTTAGTCCCGGGCCGGTAAGAGAACCAGTAAGATTGGCAAGGTATTTGTTAGGGGCCATAGATAGTGGGATTGAGAATATTTATACCGGTGAAGCGGGAAACGAGACCGGCGAGAATAAAAGCGCCGGCGACAATAACGAGGCCCAAGAGACTGTGAAGAATTTTATTGCCAGCGGCTTGAAATTTTTTGGGATCGTCATTACTGGCAATGTAGTCGTAACCGGCAGTTAAGAGCTGGACAATGAAGATAATACCGGCGATAACTCCGGCAAATTTAAAAAGATTGCTTAAAAAGGTAAAGAGGCCTTCACCTTGGGTACTCTGATACTTGGTAGGATTTAAAATGTTGCCTAAGATGCCGATCACAGATTTAATTTTTAATTTTTAATTTAAAATTTTTAATCAAATTCAATTTTCTGAATTCTAAAAAAAATAAAAATCACAATATTTTAAGGCCAGTGATGACCTCGATAATCTGGATTATAAAGTAACTACAAAAAATTACCAAGAAGCCAATCAGGGCACTGGTGATGGTGGATGAAGCGGAGGCTAGTTTTTTGGAATCATCACTACCGGCGGCAGCAATATACATAACACCACCAACAAGAATCAAAACCAGAAGAATTACACCGGCTAGGGTCAGTCCATTTTTGAGAATTAAAGTAACCAGGGTACCAAAATCGGCGTATTTGGTGCCAACGTCAGTGCCGGGAGTGAGAGGTAGCTTGCCAATATCAACCATGTCTGGGTTAATTATACCAATAATATGGTGAGGGGGTTGACGGGTAAAAATTAGTGCTATAATACGCCACAAGTTTAGATAGATGAGTAGATAAATAGATAGAAAATTATGAAAAAAACCGCTCTAATAATTTTTCTTTTTTGGCTTGGTTTTTTGGGAAGTGTTGGCCCAGTTTTAGCCCAAAGTAAGGTAATAGAGAGAGCAATAGCCAATGGAGTAGAGGCGAAAACGATTGTAATGCTTTTATTGCTGCCACTGTTGGCGACTTTAGTATCGGTAATGCATTATGTTCTCGGGGTTAGCGGGTACGGGATTTTTGTACCGACAATGATAGCGGTGGCACTGTCGGCAACCGGAATTGCCGGTGGGCTGATTTTGTTTGGGGCGATTCTGATGATATCAATTTTGAGTAATTTACTTTTGAGGAAACTAAGATTGCATTTTTGGCCGGCTCGGGCCTTGGGGCTGGTATTAATATCGGTGGGGGTGTTTGGATTGATGGTAGTGTCAACCGGATCAAAGTTGGTAGATATTAGCAATATTTCGATTTTCCCAGTGCTGTTTATGATACTTTTAGCCGAAGAATTTACCAGAACTCAACTAGTTAAAAGTAAAAAGGAGGCAATAAAGCTGACTTTGGGAACTTTGGGATTGGCCATATTAGGATCGGTAGCTATGGGGTGGCAGGGGGTGGCTGAGGTAGTATTGAGGTATCCTGAAGCAATAATTGTGGTGACAGTGGTAATTAATTTGATGGTAGGAAATTATACGGGAATCAGATTGACGGAGATAAAGAGATTTAAAAAAGCGATTAGAAAAAAAAGTTAATTTATTTAAAACAAAATTTTTTTCGTGGGTGAATGTATACGTTCAATTACTCAAAAAATTTATTTTAAATAAATATAAAAATTATTTCTAAATTCTATGTTTAATTTAAAACAGTACCGGCAATTTTTGACCAAGAATGAGAGAAATAAGGTGTATCTTAGAAGAAACAGCAGTCGGGGAAGAATGGTGGCCGACAGTAAATACAAAACCAAAAAGTGTTTGATGAAAGTCGGAGTAGGGGTGCCAAAGCTATTAGCCCGTTTTCGGGATTGGGAAGAAGTGGAGGACTATGCCTGGGAGAAACTGGAAGGAAATTTTGTGGTAAAGCCGGTGTCCGGCTACGGAGGGGAAGGAATAGTTATTGTGAGAAGAAAAGGTAAGTGGGCAGGAGAGTGGCATAAATTGGATGGATCTTTGGTAAATGTGGGAGATTTGCGGCACCACTGTCAGGAAATCCTGATGGGTAAATATAGCCTTCATGGAAATCCAGACAGTGTCCTGTTGGAGGAAAGAATTAAAATTCATCCAATGTTTTTAAATTTAACCAAATGGGGAACACCGGATATCCGGGTGATTGTTTTTAATAAAGTACCGGTAATGGCCATGCTAAGACTGCCCACTGAAAAGAGTGGCGGTAAGGCAAATTTGCAACAGGGGGCGATAGGGCTAGGGGTGGATATGGCAACAGGAATTACTACTTTTGGAATTGAGGGTAAAGGAACAGCGGTAGAGAAAATATACGATTTTGGTAAAAAGAGGGAGATTAAAGTAAACGGGATAAAAATACCAGAGTGGCGGGAGATACTGGAAACGGCCATCAAGTGCCAGGAAGCAATAAGGGGTCTCGGATTTTTGGGGGTGGATATAGTGCTGGACAAAGAGAGGGGGCCGGAAGTGTTGGAAGTAAATGCCAGGCCGGGATTGTCGATTCAGATTTGCAACAAGGCGGGGTTGAGGAGACGGATGGAAAAAGTGGAAGACGTGACGGTACGAAGTACTGAACATGCTATTTTATTGTCTAAATATCTGTTTGGGGAAAAATTCGCCGAAAAGGTGGAATTAAAAGAGAAAGCGAAAACAATTCAACCACTAGAAATAATCCGAGTAAAAATCCCCAAGGGTTTTGCACCATTACTGGAGAAAAGCCCGGTAATACGGCAAGGAAAGCATCGGGTGGTGGAGGTGAGGGCTAAGGTGGACACGGGGGCATTCAGAAGCTCAATTGACAGAAATCTGGCGGTAAAGTTGGGATTATTGCAGCCGGAGCGGGTGCTGTATTTTAGGCACTACAAATCGAGTTTGGGAAAACATAAGGACAGGCCGGTGGTCGGGGTGACTTTTTGGCTTAAGGGCTTGAAGGTGATAACAGCAGTAAATGTGGCGGATAGGGAGAAGTTGAGGACAAAATTTTTGCTGGGAAGAAAGGATTTGGAAGGATTTTTAATTTCAGCCAAATCCCTCTCCCCGCCGGTGGCAGGGTATCTCCCTTTGAAGAAAGGGAGAGAAACTAAAAATAAGAACAAACCCACCCCCGACCCCTCCCTTGACCCTCCAGAGGCGGGCAGGCAGGGCGGGGAGTAAGATTTTTAAAGTAACAATATAAATTTTTATGAAAAACAGAACTAAAATAGCTTTATTTTACGGAGGGAAGATAACGAGGCATTTGGTGATGATTAGGGAGGCGGCAAAGAAACTAAAAGTTGATTTGAAATTGGTTTCGTACAATTTAGTCAGTTTTGAGACGGAAACAGGAAAGGTAAGTTTGCGGGGGGAAGATTTAAACCAATTTGAGGTAGTGTTTTTTAGAACGACAGGGAAACATTGGGAAGAGGTGGATCTGGTACTAAAGCAATTAAAAAAAGAGGTGATAGTAGTGGATCCATTAGTAAAAAGCGGAAAACCATCATACGCCTGTAAGGCGTGGCAGATGATGAAATTAAAAGAAGTGGGGATACCGGTGCCAAAAACGGTTTATGGAAGTTTGTGGTATTTGTATGAGGTAATGACCTCGCAGTTATCGGCTCGTCACAATTTTTTGGGCTCAGGCGAGTCTGCGATGCAGGCTCAATTTCGCCCTAAAAATGTGATTTCGCCCAACTGCATCGGTAAAAACACACCACCCCCTTTTTCTTTTCCGGTGATTTTAAAAGGTTCGGGGGGGGATCGGGGGACAAGAGTGTTTAAGGCGAATAATTTAGAGGAATTGGAAAAGTTGATTAAGGAACTAAGAAAGAGTGAGACGGAGGAGGGGAAAAGATATATGTTACAGGAATATATAGAAAATGAGGGGGATTATCGGGTGCTGGTATTAGGAGAGAGGGTGTTGGGGGTAATGAAGAGATATCGGAGAGATAAAAAAGATTTTAGAAATAATTACTCGGTAGGAGGAGAGGTGGAGGTGAGTGATTTACCGGAAGAAATTAAAGAAATGGCGGTTAAAGCGGCAAAAGTGTGCGGATTGATGGTGGCGGGGGTGGATGTGATGCCAAGAATCAATTATCAATTATCAATTAAGTCCACAGGATTTCGCAAGGCTCAAAATTACGAATTAAGTAATAATCCTAAAGATTGGGCAATACTTGAGGTGAATAAAGGGCCGCAGTTTTGGGGATTTATGAAGGCGACGGGGATTGATGTGCCAATGGAAATTGTTAAATTTTTAAAATCCCTCTCCCCACAGTAGTGGGGCATCTCCCTTTGAGGAAAGGGAGAAATACAAATATATGTCAAATAAACAAATAATCGCTTTTACTATGTCGCCAATACAGAGTCAGTTTGAGGTGGATAGATTGGAGGAAGAGGCGGGGAAGATGGGAATAAAAGTGAAGAGAGCGATGTATAGGGAGATGGTATTTGACCTAAACAATGAAAACCCAAAAGTATATGTGGCCGGAGAAGAAATAACGGCGGAAAATACAATGGGAGTGTGGTTTCGGGTGGCGGGGACTAAGAGCGGCAAATATACCGAAGGTAGAAACATGTTAATAAGATTTTTGCAAAAGAAAGGAATTTACTGTGTCAACGGAGAAGGATATTTACGCTGGACAAGAATGGGAAAGATCGCCCAACACGCACTGTATATAGTAGAGAAGATTCCGGTAGTGCCGACAAAAATTTTTTATACAAAAAATCAGGTAAGTGACTTTTTGGATTGGGGATATCCGGTAATTGCCAAACATGAGAGGGGGTATCAAGGAAAAAGTGTCAGGAAATTTGAGAATTGGGGGGAGGTGGAAAAATTTTTAGGAAAAATTAACGAAAAAAATCTGGGAATGTTTTTGTGGCAAAAATATTTGCCAACCAAATGGGATTTGCGGGTGATTGTGATTGGGGGAAAAGCCATTGGGGCGATGAAAAGGTCGGCGGTGGGGGAGGAGTTCAGGAGTAATTATAGTTTGGGAGGAAAAGTAGAGAGATGGGAGCTGTCGGAGATCGAAAAAGAATTGGCTCAAAATGTGGCAAAGGTGTGCAAATTAGATTATTGTGGAGTGGATATTATGAAGGATCAAGAAGGAAAAAATTATGTACTGGAAGTAAACCGGCAATGCCAGTTTAAGGGTTTTGAGCAAGCCACGAGAGTTAATGTGGGAAGAGCAGTAGTGGAAATGATTTTGAAAATGACATAGAATTAGAATATGAAACCGGTATTGTTGGCATTGGGTGGGCTACTTTTAGTAATGTTTGGGTTTGCCTGGATGAATGGCAAAACGGGAATAAAACTACCAGTACAACCAAGTGGCGGAGAAAAGCAAATATTTTTCGAACCGGAAGGAAAGGTGGAGACGGGAAAAGAAAAAACTTTTGAAATCAAGGCAAATTATTCCGGAGGGGCGGTGGTCAGCTACAACTTGGAATTTCAGTATGATCTGACAGTGGTGAAGATTGGTGAAGTAAAAGTAAACGAGAATATTTTTGACCAGGTGTTGGCAGAAGAAGTGGATGAAAACTTTGGGAAAATCAGAATCCAGGCAAAAACAAGCCAGTTGGGGGCGGTGTTACCTAATGGGACGACTGTTTTGGCAACAGTAAAAATGAGCGGGTTGAAGAAGGGAGGAATGATAATGAGTAGTGGTCGGAGACCGGAAGTGGGGGTTTGGGAGAAGGGGAAAACAGGAGAGGGAGATTTTCAATTTTTGGGTTTTAAGGTGTCGGTTTTGTAAATTATTGATGATATACTAAGGATCATTGGGCAATTAGCTCTCCGATAGGTTGATAAGAATCAACCATGCGGAGTGAGAGTAAACCTCACAGTTGGTTACCTTAACAATTTGGGTGATTAGCTCAGTTGGTTAGAGCATCCCGACATAAGTCGGGAGGGTCAACATTTCGAACCAGCTGAGAGTAGTTTAAAAACTTGGGTGATTAGCTCAGTTGGTTAGAGCACCGTCCTGATAAGACGGGGGTCAATAGTTCGAGTCTATTATCACCCACAGACCATGGAAAAAGATGTTGATTTGGGGCTTAAGTAAAAAATAGTGTTGGTTTTTTGTATTGTTTTGCCCATAGATTTGGCCAATAGTTTAGATTACAACTTTCGGATGAAAAAAGAAGTACCCTTTCTCGTAACATTATCGGCTGTCCGATCTGTAGTGGTAGTTGCCAAAAGTACGGTAAAACTAAAAACAAAAAAGTAAGATATCGATGCCCTGAGTGCAAAAAAAGTTTTATTCGTAAAAAGTTTTTGCCTTCGACTTGGAAAGACTTTGTAGACTTTTACAATCTAGTCAAAGGAAAAACCAATCGTGAATCGTTAATCGAACAAAATGAAATCAGTCGTCCAACACTAAGTCTGAGATTTAAGCCATTTTTTGATTTACCGTTAACAGCAAAGGTTGTTTGGGAGTTGTTACCACCAAAACTATTGTTGTTCCCCAATTTACCTTGGATTTATGGTGTTGATGGTAAATGGTTACACCGAGCTGGAGTAATTATGAATCATAGGGATATCACTAACAGAGAAAATCTATGGTGGTCGTATCATGTCAGTGAATCATATGAGGCTTATGATCTTGATTTAAGTGAATTATCAAAGGAATTAATGAATAATCTCTCCTCAGGAGCTGTCAGCGACTGGAAAGGTGGTGGAGTAATGGGAATCATTAGGTACTTTGGGTTAATACCTCACCAAAGATGTTTGGCTCATGTTTTACGAACATTAAAATCGCTATTACCTAAAAACAGTCCAATAGTAGAAACCAGAAAACTAAGATTAATAGCTAAAGAAATTATCCATCTTAAGGATGAAACTGATGTTTGGAACCGGCAATCAGATTTAATTGATTGGGAAAATCAATATTCAAAATCACTAACAATCAAAACTATTGGTGTAAACACCAAGAAAAAATGGTGGTATACCCATGGTGATTTAAGACGAGCTTGGCGATTATTAGTTAAAGATCAAAATCATTTTTTTTCACATCGACCATAAACTAATTCCACCAACCAACAACTCACTCGAAGGCGTTAACAGCCAAATGAAACAAAAACTTGGTGACCACAGGGGCATGAAACTACCTCAACAAGTCTCGTTTGCTTATTGGTATTACACATTTTCGAGGGTTAAAAGTCCATCGGATTTGAAAAAACTATGGGTCGGTTGGAAAAAGTCGTATAACTCTAAAAACCAACACTAAACTTTACTTAAACTGAGGTTTTTACAAAAAAGAGTACTTTGTATTTAGAAAGTATGTTAGTCGTATTTATGAACTATTCTATCGATTTCATCTGCTTTATCTACAACAAGCATATCTGCTTTGCACTTATCTCTCCCATATTCAGTCCATCTATTTCCGTCATCTCCTAAACTCGGATTACATTGTGTAGCAACCATCCGCTTTGCCAAAAATGGTGACATAGACATACATAATGCCATAATATTCCAAGCGTGATAAAAACCACCGGAGCGATTTGGTGGCATGTAGTCTTTATATTGAAAATTTGCATATGGATCTTCAACATAATTTAATTCCTTGTCACTACGATCAACATTATCTACCACCCAATTAGCTGAAATAGTGGGAGAAAATTCATCCTTAAATAAAGAAGTTGCTTGTTGAGCTCGATCATAGCTTGGGTCACGCTTCAAGTCACTGCTTGGATCATTTCTAACTAGAATTTTCAACCAAGTTGATGTATCCCACGTACTGGCTAAAATGTCGCCTTTGTTCTTATAGAGAAAATATGAGAACAATACGCTTGTTGATATTTGTTCGGTACTTTTCCCCCTGACGTCTTGAACATACTTCATCGCATCAGAGTACCAGTTTTGAAACTTGTCTCCAAAAAACTTTCTTTGTTCGTCAGTTAATGGTCCGTATCGACAAGCGGACCAAATATCGAATTCATCTCCAAATTTTTCTTTCATCGATTGACGGATATCTTTTACTAACCCAGTACCAGGATCAATGGCGATCAATTGCTGAATACTGGCAATACCAGCTCCCGAACCTTCAAATAGCATGGAATATGGCATATTAAATTCATCCGCAGCATCGAGCAGGTAATCGACATAACCCAAATATCCGTCGTCCAATTTTTCTGGTGCTTCTCTAACTTTTTGACCAAGTTGATATGCCATTGAGGGAATGTTTAAGTAGTTTTCAGGCTTTTGGTAATGTGGTTTTGGTAGAGCTGTGTCGCTCTCTCTCCATTCTTCATAAAGAGAGATGCCTTCTTTTAGCGTGGCATCTGCATCTCTAAACCATTCGTTTTCGGTTGGGATATTTTTACCTTTCAGTGACTTTGGAACTTCGCTCGTAATCAAATCGAGATCTTCAACATTACCCGTAACCATGGCTCCGTTTTCATCCCAAAATTTGCGAATGGCTGGCAGTTTTCTTCGAATACCTTCTCCAGCAACAACTGCCCCCCCCAATAAAGCTAATTTCAAAAAATCTCTACGCGATAAACCACTTTTATCACCACCTGGATCGGCCATAATTTTATTATGGCTGATTATTTATCTATTTACCACTGTCTAGTAAAAACCTCTGTGTTTTGAGCGTGGCGGATTTCCTCCCCAGACCCCTCCATCCGCCACGCAGAGTACAGATATTCCGCCGTCGGGGTCGTGAAACGACCAATACCCGCCAATTATTCGGTCTCTCCCGCTCGCCACTATGTGGCTGGGATTTATGTGGCTCGGCGGGGGGATGAATACAAAATTTGCGAGCGGGAGAGACTTGGCGGGTGATCCCGCATTCTGCGGGACGACGACGGGCACCATTTGCAGAGTGTTCATACAATTTTGGGATTTATGAGTTTTTGCCGTCCACAATTATCTGGTTTGTGTTATAAAATGAGTTCTTACCTGGTTATACAGAGGCACAGACCATGGAAAAAGATGTTGGTTTGGTTAGAGCATCCCCCGATAATTATCGGGGGAGGGTCAATAGTTCGAGTCTATTATCACCCACAAAAATGGAAGGGTGGGTGTATATAATTAAAAGTCAAAAAAATGGAAAATATTATGTGGGTAGTTCAGGAGACCCAGTGAGGAGATTGAATGAGTTTCATAATCGAGGAAAGGTTAAGGCGACAAGACATCTAATTCCATGGAAATTGGTTTTTACTCAAAAATACGTTGATATTTCTGAGGCCAGAAGAGTTGAACACAGGTTCAAGATGTTTAAGTCGAGAATATTATTAGAAAAAATTATTAGTTTTGGGAGGTATAATACTAGGGTTAGTTAGAGCAGTCCGACATAAAGTCGGACGGGTCAGTAGTTTCTACTACTATTGCCCACTAAATATGATAAATAGTTGGAACAAATGGAGAATAATGGGATTTTTGGGAGCATTGGGGATGGTGGGAATCGGGTATCTTAAAAATATAATCCGGGTGATAAAATTGAAGCCATGAGTTTGATAAAAATTGCCATAGAATTTTTTTTGCATATTGATAAAAATCTAGCGATATTAATAACCCAATTTGGCGGATGGAGTTATGTGATTTTATGGGTAGTAGTTTTTATGGAAACAGGATTGGTAGTAACTCCATTTTTACCTGGAGATAGCTTGTTGTTTGCGGCGGGCGCCTTGGCTGCTATGGGGTCGTTTAATATTTGGCTTTTATATTTATTGATGGTGATAGCGGCGATAGTGGGCGATGCGGTTAACTACTCGATTGGACATTTTATTGGAGCGAAAGCATTTAATAGTAAAAATAAATTATTAAAAAAGGAATACTTGGAGAAAGCCCAAGCTTTTTATGACAAACATGGTGGAATGGCAATTACACTGGCCCGTTTTGTACCGATAGTGCGGACTTTTGCACCCTTTGTGGCGGGAATCGGAAAAATGAAATACAACCACTTTGCTTTTTATAATGTAATCGGGGGAATAGCCTGGGTGACACTGTTTCTGTGGGGAGGATACTTTTTTGGCAACGTACCTTTTGTCAAAGAAAATTTTCATTATGTGGTGGTAGCGATTGTGTTGATTTCGGTGGTGCCGATAGTGGTGGAGTGGGGGAAGGGAAGAAAAAGATAATCTTATTTTTTGTAAACTTGGTCGTGGGTGCCGATATCAACAAACTTGACAGCTTGATCATCAATGATTTGATAAACAATCCGAATATCATTGGTAATGGAAAAAGCGCGGTAGCTTTTCATTTGGCCCTGAAGTGAGTGGTCACAAAGAACCGGATGGGCTGGATTTCTGGAAAACATCTTTACTCTTTCAGTAAAGCGATTAGTGAGTTTTAAGGAAGACAAAATCCGGCTGGAGTAATATTTTCGAAAAATTTTGCTAACAATTATTTCAATCACTGCTATTTAAATATGACATCAATTCATCGACATTACTGCTCTTAATATAATCACCTTTTTTAATGTCCTTATCGACCAGAGCCGACTGTTTATCAAGTATGGCTTCTTGCTCCGGAGTAATATATTCGGGCGGAAAGGTACCGGAAAAAAGATTAAATTTTTTATCAATTGACTGTTTGAGAAAAACACGGATGTACTCCTGAAGCGAAGAATAGCCCAATTTAGTGGCGTGTTTTTCGGCGCTGATTTTAAAACTTTTATCAACCGGGATTTGGATAGTGGTTTTCATAATATAATTATATTATTTTGATATTAGATGTCAAGGAGGGGGTAAAAGGGTGAATGTTAATGATTATAGAACGGTATTATATAATTTAAGGGTTTAAGTATAGATGATATATACCTATCTGGTCTAT
>JAGVHP010000015.1 GCA_020056515.1 Candidatus Shapirobacteria bacterium | reverse complement strand
TAACCAAATGTTTTGGAGATAGTAGTTAGTGAGTTAAGTAGTGCCAAAAGCCTATCTTTTGGATCGACATTTGAAGGTCGATGCATGGTTAACAGAAAAAACTTTTCGGTTTGATAATGTAAATATTCGGATTTAGTTTCGGCGATTTTTAAATTTTCTGTTACGGAATCGACAATAGTATTGCCAACAACGAAGGTTTTTTTGGGGTCAATCCCCTCTTTTAGTAGAATGTCGGATTGAATTTTGGTAGGAGCAAAGAGAAAGTTGGACATATGGTCGGCCAGAATCCGATTGGTTTCCTCGGGCATGGTCCGGTCATAGGATCGGAGACCGGCTTCAACGTGGGCAACTTCTATTTCCAATTTAGAAGCAGCCAGGGCACCAGCTAAAACGGTATTGGTATCACCCTGGACAATGACTATATTTGGTTTTTCCTGCATAAGAACCTTTTCAGTACCACTAAGAATTTTGGCGGTCATTTCTCCATGGAGACCCGAGCCGACATTGAGATTGTATTTCGCTTCGGGCAACTTTAGCTCTTTTAAAAAAATTTCATCCATTTTGGGGCTATAGTGTTGGTTGCTGTGAATTATGAAAAAATCTACTTTTTTCTTTTGAAGTTCACGGATAACCGGGGACAATTTGATGATTTCCGGTCTGGTTCCAAAAATAATGGCAATTTTCATAGGTTCTGACGATATCGGTGAGGAACCCATTTAATTTTCCACTTGGATTCAAATTTCTTTTTATTTGATTCAAAGAGGTCAAGATACTCTTGGGAGACAATTTGCTTAAAAGAGGCGCCGCCAAAATGGTGAATAAAGGCATCTTCGGTACAGAGAATCTTAAACCCAGCCTTTTTAACCCGGTGACAATAATCATCGTCTTCAAACATTCCCCGACCAAACCTTTCATCGAGTTCTCCGACTTTATCGTAAACTGGTTTCGGGCAAATCCAGCAAAAGGCAGCAATATTGTTTAAGTTTAAGGTTTTACCCCAGTGTTTGATGGTATAAATTCTTGCTTTACGTTCCATTTGACGACGGTTGGTATGGTCATATCCAATATCAATTTTGGCTTCATTGCCAATACTGTTGGTTACCGGACCAACTAGCCCGATTTTGGGTTTCGAAGCATGGAATACCAATCTTTCAATCCAGCCGGGGGTAGCCAGAATGTCGTTGTTTAAAAGGACTATGTAATCTCCGGTGGCTAGACGGGTGCCAATGTTGTTACCTTTGGCAAAACCGTAGTTTTCTTTATTTAAAATAAGTTTTACCTGAGGATGATTTTGGTACTTTTTAAGCATTCTGACGGTATCCGACTTTGAGTCGTTGTCAACGATAATTAATTCCAGATTTGAGTAAAAGGATCGATTGAGAACGGTATCAATGCTGTCGCGGGACATTTGGGGACCGTTATAGACCAAAATAACGACACTGACTTTAGGAAAAAAGGTATTAAAGGATCGGGAAAGTTCTTTGGCTTTGTTGACCCATTGATTTGATTTGGCTACTTCTAAACGATTCGATATTTTATACTGGCTTTCTTTTAAAGCTAGGTCAATATTTTTTACAAAATCACTAGAATTTTTGGAAAGATAAATTAATTTTTGATATTTTAAAAGTTCGGGTAGATTGGTGGTAACTACCGGTTTGTTCTGGGCGAAATATTCGTAGATTTTGACCGGATTAGTAGCTTTTATTAAAGGACTTAGTTTAAACGGAATCAGGCAGATGTCAAAGGCACTTAGGTATTTAGGGATATCTTCATAAGATTTTTCGCCCAGAAGTTTTATATTGGCGTATTTTTGCGATAATTTTTTAACCTTGGGATTGGTAACATCACCAATCAGTACTATTGAGGACTTTGGTTGTGAGATGGCAATTTGACAAAGAAGTTTGTCGTCAAACCAATCTGAGATGGCCCCGTAGTAGCCAATAATAGGATGTGAGAGTTTAACGATGTCTTGGGGTAGAGAATATTTTTTGGATCGGAAGTGTTTTAAATTGACACCATTGCTGATTAAGAGGTTGTTTTTTGACCCGAGTTTTTTTACGTGTCTTGTTAGAAAATCGGAAGTAGTAATGTTGAGTTTGGAGGAAGAGATTAGATCTTTTTCCTTTGATATAACCAGTGGTGACGATTCCTTAAAACCAGCATGGTTATCCATGCAATCATAGACAAATGGAATGGACAAAGATTGGACCAAGTCATTCCAAAAAGGATGTTCGACGATGGCCAGAGGATTTAAGATCCGGGCTTCCTTGAAAAGAGTATTAATAGAACCGGCCATAATGGCAACATCTTTGGGATTGCATTGGTCGCTATAAATGAAATGCTTGGCACCGGAGGAAATTTTTATTTTGTAAAGAGAGTCGGCAATTTTGGAAGCGGTAATGGCCTGGAAACTCGAGCGACTTTGGCGTTGGGGATCAAATTCGTGCTCAATGTAGAAAACCCGATGCCCAAGCTTTGACAATTCGGTGGAAAGTTGTTGGGGGCGCTGAAATCTAAAATCCCAGGAAATTAAACCAAAAACCAAAATATCATGCTTGATGTTTTTAGGTTGGGTTTTGGTGTATTTTTTCCACTCTTGTTTCAAGGCATAACAAATATTTCTTTTGTGATTGAAAATAATAATTTTTGATAGGT
>JAGVHP010000047.1 GCA_020056515.1 Candidatus Shapirobacteria bacterium | reverse complement strand
GGAATTATCGAAAAAGAGAGACCACTTCTTTCTTCCAAAGTTATTCTTCTTTGTCCGGGTTGCCAAAAACCAATCCGGGTTGCTTACACCATCGACAAAGCCGGTCATAAATTAAGAATTTGTCGTAAGTGCAAAACCCCCTTAACTCAAATCAAAAAATAAATATGATCTACACACCCTTCGAAATCAATAAATTATTAGTCAAGAGTTTTGACTCCAAAAAGAATTTTTTTTCTTTACCTCGTCTAAATAAGGTCGTTCTTAATTACCGGGTAGCCGAAGCCAGGGAATCAGCTGAAGCACTTTTAGCCGCCGAAAAAGAACTGATCGCTATTGCCGGTCAAAAACCGAGCTTAACTCGATCCAAGAAATCAATTTCCACCTTTAAGCTTCGTCAAAATGACCCTCTGGCCTTAAAAGTCACCCTCCGGGGAACCAAGATGTATCACTTCGTTGAAAAACTTTTTAATTTAGTTTTACCTCAACTTCGCGACTTTAGGGGTATGAGCAATACTGCCTTTGATCAAAGTGGAAACTATTCCCTCACCATCCGCGATCAGACTTATTTTCCCGAAGTTAATTTAAATAATGTCAGCAAAATTCATAGTCTTGAAATTACTCTCAATATCACCGCTGCTTCTCTTGCTGATTCAAAAATGTTATTATCCACTTTAGGTTTTCCTTTCCAAAAATAAAATATGGCCAGACTAACCAAAAAAATTAGGGAATCAAAAAAACTCCCCTATAAAACCCGCTATCACAATCGTTGTCACCTCTGTGGTCGGGGCCGGGCCTATATCCGTCTCTTCGGTCTTTGCCGACTTTGTTTTAGAAAATTAGCCGATACCGGCATGTTACCCGGTGTTAGAAAAGCCAGTTTTTAATATGATCAACTCACTCTCCTGCGATCTTTTCATTCGAATCAAAAACGCTTCATTAAGCGGCAAGAAAAACATTACTGCCCCTTATTCTTTGTTTTCTCAAAACATTCTGACTCTTCTTCGGTCCCACGGTTTTATCAAAGACTTCTCCGTCGATACCGACAAAAGAAGTTTTACCATCACCTCCCCTAAAATTAACAGTGTCAATATTATATCCAAACCCGGTCGTCGTCTCTACAGTAAGCACACTTCCCTTCCTTGGGGTAAAACCCCCAAATCTTTAATTATTGTTTCCACCTCAACTGGCCTTCTTTCCCAAAAAGAAGCTGCTGTCAGGAAACTTGGCGGTGAACTCATCGCTGAGATTTATTAAATATATGTCGCGAATTGGTAATCAAACCATAACTATTCCCGAAAACGTCACCGTCATTGTCGATAACCGACAAGTGAAAGTTTCGGGACCAAAAGGTGAACTAACTCTAAATTTACCTCTAAAAATTAATATTGAAGTTAAAGACAAAAAAATTATTGTCTCCCGGGAAACCAATGACAAAATCACCAAATCCTGCCATGGTTCTACCCGGGCTCATCTTCAAAACATGGTCACCGGAGTGGTTACCCCCTGGACAAAAAGTTTAGAAATTAGGGGTACCGGCTACAAAGCCTCGGTCAGCGGCGATAAATTAAGTGTTTCTGCCGGTTTTATTCATCCGGTATTTATTACTGCCCCCAAAGGAATAACTATAGAAGTTGCCGAAGACACCAAGGTCACCGTTATCGGATCCGACCGGACTATTGTCGGCCAGGTTGGAAGCAACATTCGAAAAATTAAACCTCCGGAGCCTTACAAAGGTAAAGGTATTCGATATCTTAATGAGTTTATTAAATTAAAAGCCGGTAAAACCGCCAAAGCCTAAAAAAATGACCATAATTCACAATCAAAAACTTCGTCGTCTCCGTCGGGTTCGAAGCAAAATTAAACTCAACCTTGGTGTACCCCGACTGTCAGTTTATCGCAGTAATTGTCATATTTGGGTTCAAATAGTTGATGACAAACACGGCAAAACTCTCGCTTCAGTTTCTACCAAATCCCTCAAACTAACCGGAGGGACAAAGACAGAAAAGGCCAAAGCGGTCGGTTCAGCCATTGCCGCCCTAGCCATAAAAAACAAGATTATTAAAGTTCGCTTTGATCGCGGTCTTTATCGTTATCACGGTCGGGTCAAGGCTCTCGCCGATGCCGCCAGAACCGGAGGTTTAGTTTTCTAATTATGGACAACAATCAAAACAACAGAAGGGGAGCTTTTGAAAAATTTCAAAAACCGATTTCCGAATTTACCGAAAAAGTGGTTGAAATCAAACGGGTTTCCAAAAAAACCAAAGGTGGAAACCAAATCGCTTTTACAGCCCTGGTAGTTTCCGGTGATAAAAAATCCCGGGTTGGAGTTGGTCACGGTCGGGCCAAAAGTGTGGCCGATGCCATCCAAAAAGCTATCAAACGCGCCCAGAAATCAATGTTTACCGTTCCTATTATTGATGGAACTATAGGCTCTTCACTCAAAATAAAGTTTAAAGGTTCCATTATTTTAATCAGACCCGGTAAAAAAGGAAGCGGTCTTATTGCCGGTGGTCCGGTTCGGTCCGTGGTTGAATTGGCTGGAATAAAAGATATTGTCAGCAAAATTATTGGTTCCAGAAACAAATCAGTTAACGTTTGGGCGACTTTTAGGGCTCTCAAATCGTTAAAATAATAAATAATTACATGAATATTCTAAGTCATCTCAAACCAATTGTTTCCAAATCCGCCAAACGTCGTGGTCGGGGTATTGGTTCTGGAGTCGGTGGTCATACCACCGGCCGGGGAGCCAAAGGTGACAAGGTTCGGGGAAGTACCAAGCTGACTTTTGACGGTACCAAAATCAAAAAATCCTGGATCAAGCGTCTTCCTTTTCTTCGCGGTAAACATCGAACCTTACCATTGAATAAATTTCAGACCATCACTTTAGCCCAAGTTGAAAAAGTTTTTAAATCAGGTGATACTGTTACCCTCAAAAACATCTTTGAAAAATTTCCCCACCTCAATACCCGGATGTACAAGTTAGGTGTCAAAATATTATCCACCGGAACTCTACAGAAAAAGCTTACTTTTCAAAAAATTAAAATGACAGATTCAGCCACCAAGAAAGTTAGTGCCGCCGGTGGTAAGATAGAATAATAAATGAATCGTCTGACCCGTGGCTTATCCCTCTATCTTGAAGGACTCCGTACTCCCGTTCTTAAAAAAAAGATTTTAATAACACTGGGGATTTTAGTATTTTTTCGTTTTTTGGCTCACATTCCGGTCCCCGGAGTCAATCTGGCACTTTTAAAAAGTTTTTTTGCTCAAAATCAACTCCTCTCTCTTTTAGATATTTTTTCCGGTGGAACTTTAGCCAATTTTTCTATTGCCGCCCTAGGTTTAAATCCTTATATCAACGCCTCCATTATGCTTCAGATGTTGGGATTTGTTATTCCCGAGCTAAAGGCCCTGCAGAAAGAAGGGGAGTACGGTCGGGCCAAATTAAATCAATATACCCGGATTCTGACCATTCCTCTATCTGTCTTTCAGGCTTTGGCCATGTACGGAATTCTCCACTCCCAACAAATTATTGGAAGCTTAAATCCTTTAACCATGGTAGCTTTGGTCACCAGCATGGTTACCGGCACCATGCTCATGATTTTCCTGGGTGAACTGATCAATGATTATGGTATTGGCAACGGTATTTCGGTTATTATTTTTGCCGGTATTATTGCCCGTCTTCCGGTTAGTCTATTCCAGACTCTAACCCTTTCTGATTTTAGTAATCCGGAAAATCTTTTTAACATTCTTCTTTTTGCCGCCATCGCTTTTGGCATTATTATTTCTGTGGTCATGGTTGAAGAAGCTGTGCTTCGGGTACCGATAAACTACGCCCGTCGGGCCCAAACTACTTATCTTCCCCTAAAGGTTAATGTCGCCGGAGTCATGCCGATTATTTTTGCCGTATCGCTTGCCTCCATTCCCTCTCTTTTGGGCCAGGCCCTGTCCCGAAGCTCAAATCAGGTTTTATCGGGAATTGCTCTGAATGTCAGTCGGGTATTTTCTCAAACCAGTCTCACTCATATCATATTTTATTTTATTTTAGTTATCGCCTTTACCTATTTTTACGCTTCGGTTGTTTTCCGTCCCAAGGATGTCGCCGACGAACTTCGGAAATCCGGCGGTTTTATCCCCGGCATCCGTCCGGGAATTGCTACCGAAAAACGTCTCGAATTTTTACTCAATCGGGTTGTCTTAATTGGCGCTGTCTTTTTAGGTTTAATTGCCGTCATTCCGTCTCTATTAGAGCGAATGACTGGTATATCCACCCTTTCTATTGGCGGCACTTCCGTTTTAATTGTGGTTTCAGTTATTCTTGAATTGACCCGCAAAATCGAAAACGTGGTTCAAATGTACCATTACGAAAAGCTATCTTATTAATGACCGCTTTAAATCTTTTCATCATTGGACCTTCCGGCTGCGGCAAATCCACCCAAGCAGAATTAATTTCCAAGAAATATAATCTGTCGCATATTTCTACCGGTGAGGCCTTCCGAAACGAAATGGAAGGTAAAACTCCATTGGGAATTGAGGCCAAAAGTTATGTCGATAGAGGTATTTGGGTCCCAACCCCGATTGTTATTCGTTTGTTTATCCAAGAAGTTACCAAAGTAAATAATCAAAATTTCATTGTCGATGGTACCCCACGCCTTCCCGATCAGTGTCCCGCCATAGAAGAATATCTGAAAAGTTGTCATCAACCAGTATCTGCTCTAATTCACCTCGATGTTACTTTCGAAGAGATATTTACCCGACGGTCCAAAATGGGGCAAAGTTTTCAGGACAAAGATCGCACTGACACTAACCCGGAAGCCGTCAAAAAACGTCTTTCTGAATATCTGGAAAACAACGACCCGATCATGGAGTATTTTCAAAAAAGAAATATATTAATCCGTGTTGACGGTAACCGCCCCATCGAGCCCATTTTTAATGACATTTGTTTAGCCATTGACAATATATAGAATCCATATATAATCTATATATGTACACTCAATCAACCAAGGTCCACCAGAAACTAATTAGTCTTCCTGATCCGCTCTATTTCCGTCTGGTTAAACGGGCCAAAAAAGTCGGTGTCTCCTTAACTGAATATTTCCGTTTAATGACTTATCTTCACTTAAACTCCCCCGAACCTTTTGAGTTTATCGAAGAGCTCGATGAGGAAACTTCCAAAAATGTTCTTAAAGCCGAGGAAGAAATTAAAGCCGGAAAAGGTATTTTGCTCAAGACTGATAAAGATATTGACATGTTTATGAAAAACCTTAAGTAATGTATATTCTCAATCCTTCTCCCAAGTTTGTTCGGCAATTGGCAAAATTAACCAAGAAAAACAATCTCCTGAAAGACTGTATCTCCGTTGTTTTAAAAACAATGAGAAACGATCCTTTTTTCGAATCATTAAAGACCCACAAAGTGCTAATCACCGATAGGTCTTATTGGAGTAGTCGGATTAGCGGTGATCTTCGGATAATTTGGAACTTTAATCAAAATCAAATAAGAATTATTAATCTTTATAACATTGGTGGCCACACCGGCCAAAACAAGGTATATAAATAATATGCTCCAAATCCCCGTTGAGGTTAAAAATCTTTTCGAATCATCCATTATCGCCTTTGGCACTTGCGATAAGTTAATGCGACCCAACATTATTGCCGTCACTTGTCGAAGAGTAGTTGGCCCCAATCAAATATTAATTACTGATAACTTTTTTAATAAAACTTATAAGAATCTTTTAGAAAACAGTCAAGTGTCTTTATCTTTCTGGGATGAGGATGGCAAGTATGCTTATCAACTTAAAGGTAATGCCCAATATATGGCCTCGGGTGACTGGAAGAAAAAAGTTGACACCGACCCAGTCAATGCCGGTCTTCCTCACAAAGGTGCAGTTCTAATCAATGTCACCGAAATCTGGGATTTAAAAAACCATCAATTAATTTGTTCTCAAGATTATTAATTAAATCTAAATGAAAGATCAGGTCACAGTTAAAGGTCTCGTTACTGAAGTTTTACCCGACCAATTTTTTCGAGTCAAACTTGAAGATGGCCGGCTCATTATCTGTTATTTGGCCGGTCGCTTAAAGCTCAATCACATCCGCTGCTTAGCCGGCGATTCCGTTTCTCTGGTTTTATCACCCGACGGTAATAAGGGCCGCATCGTTTATCGGGGATAAAATCGGCAATTTACCCTTTGATATTGGGTTAACTTTAGGGTAAAATACCAAAGCTCTCTATGAAGGTCAAATCGAGTATTCGTCGTCGTTGTAAAAAATGTCTCATCGTTACTAGACGGGGACTTAGACGGGTTATTTGTTCTACCAGACGACATAATCAAAAACAAGGGTAAATATGAGAATATCCGGTGTCGAAATTCCAGATAACGAACGCGCTGAAGTCGGCCTTACCCGTTTTTATGGAATTGGCCCAAAAAACGTAATTGCTTTAGCCAAAAAAGCCGGTATTAATTTAAACACCCGTATCAAAGATCTTAGCCGCGACGATATTGGTATTTTAATGAAGTCTCTGGAAACTTTTAGAGTTGAAGGTGATTTAAAAAAAGAAGTTCGGGAAAATATTGACCGCCTCAAGGCCATCCGTTGCTATCGTGGAATTCGCCATATAGTCTCACTGCCGGTTCGGGGTCAGCGAACCAAAAGCAATGCCCGCACCCGTAAAGGTAAAAAGAAGACTGTAGGATCATTAACCAAGGAAGCCTGGGCAAAAATCGAAGGCCAACAAAAAGCCGCCGAAGTTACTAAAAATGACTAATTATGACTACTACTGAAACCGAGACTCCAAAAATTATTCCTAAAAAGAAAATTATTACCAAATCTATTGCCGAAGCCAAACTTTTTATCAAATCAACTTTCAACAATACCTTGGTTACCGTCACTGATCTTAAAGGTAATACCCTAACTTGGTCCTCATCTGGTCGTTGTGGTTTCAAGGGTTCCCGCAAGTCTACTCCTTTTGCCGCCACCACCGCCATTGAGCGGGCTCTCGAAGAAGCCAAAAAATACGGTATCAAAACATTATCAGTTTATTTAAAAGGTCCCGGAACTGGTCGTGATGCTGCTCTTCGCTATCTTCGTACCAAACGTGATTTTGAAGTCACCCAAATCGCCGACATTACCCCGATCCCCCACAACGGTCCCCGTCCACCCAAACAAAGACGAGCCTAAATTTTTTATGTCAAGATCTACTGTCAACACCAAATGCCGCCTTTGCCGCACCGAGGGAACTAAACTTTTCCTTAAAGGGGCCAGGTGTCTCTCACCCAAATGCCCTTTAGAAAAAAAAGGTGCCATTATCCCCGGTATGCATGGTTTAAAGCGGGCCAAGAAATTAAGTGATTATGGTATTCAACTTCGGGCCAAACAAAAAGCCAAACGTTTTTATGGCGGTTTAACTGAAACCCAATTCAAAAACTATTATACCAAAGCCAAAAAACTCAAGGGTCTGGTTGGTGCTAACCTCTTAACTCTTCTTGAACGGCGTTTAGATAACGTTGTCTATTCTGCCGGTTTAAGTCTTTCCCGTTCTCACGCCCGGTCTTTAGTTTCTCACCGCCAGATACTGGTTAACGGTGATCCCTTAAACATCGCTTCATACAGTGTTAAGGTGGGGGACACAATTAGTCTTGCCAAAAATACTGCTAACAAAATCGGCGACACTGTCAGAGCTGCCGACAAGGATTTTAAACCCCCCCCGTGGCTAGATTTGGAAAAATCGAAGATATCCGCTAAAATAGCATCTTTACCTATTATCGACCCCCTCCAATCGGGTATCGATATAAATTTAATTATTGAGTATTATTCAAGATAAAGGAAAAAACTATGATCGACACCAGCCGATTTCATTTTAAAATTATTAAACAAACCGCTTCTTATGGTAAGTTTGAACTCAGCCCTTTAATTGGTGGTTTTGGCCACACCTTGGGCAACTCCCTTAGAAGAGTGCTGTTAATTACCATTCCCGGAGCCGCTATTACCCGAATCCGGGTAAATGGAGCCTCACATCTTTTTACCACCCTGACAGGTGTCAAAGAAGACCTCGTCGAAATCTCTTTAAATCTTAAGAAAGTCAAATTTATCTACAACCGCGAAGAACCTACTGTTTTGATACTTGAGAAAAAAGGTAAAGGGGTAGTTACCGCCGGTGACATCGCCGACAGTGAGATTTGCAAAGTAGCCAATCCCGATTTGGTATTAGCCACCCTTACTGACGATAAAGCCAAAATAAAATTCGAAATAACGGTTGAACGTGGTGTCGGTTATACTCTGGCCAAAGAACAAAAAACCGATATTGTTGGTGAAATAATTCTCGATGCCACCTTTACTCCGGTGTTAAAAGCCAACTACACCATCGAGCCCACCCGTTTGGGTAAGAAATCAAATTACGACAAACTAACTATGGAAATCTGGACTGACGCCTCAGTCAGTCCGGAAACAGCTCTAAAAACCGCCGCCAAAGATTTAATCAATTCTCTTAATCAAGTTGTTGATACTCGGGAATTTAATGACGAAGTGGTTACCTTGTCAGCCAACCCCGGCTCCCTTCTATCCGACATTTCCATCGAGGAAATTGAGTTGCCGCTTCGGGTTACCAATGCTCTTAAAAAAGCCGGATTTATGACCATTGATGCCTTGGTTAAGGCCGGTCGGGTTGAAGTTAGTAAATCCCGCAATGTCGGTGAAAAGTCACTAAAAGTTATTGATGCCTGGCTAAAAAATAAGGGCTATTCCTGGAGTAAATAACCATGCGCCATCGAATTTTTGGTCGCCAGCTCAATCGGACTAGTAATCAACGTCAGGCCTTGTTTAAAAGTCTTTTAAGAAGCCTTTTTACTCATGGAGCAATTACTACTACTCAAGCCAAAGTTAAATCAATTAGTGGCACAGCCGAGCAAATTGCTACCCTGGCAGTCAAAAAAGATTTAATCTCATTCCGTCGGCTAAATAAAATTTTTAACGACCGTCACTTTGTTACCGGCCTTGTCAGTCGTGTTAACACGGCGTTTATTAACCAAAATTCTAATTTTTTTCGATCAGACAAAGTCGGTTATCGTCAAGGCGATAATTCTCTTTTAGTAAAAATAAGCCTTACCAAACCATTTATTAAACCGGATGTAAAGAAAGAAGAAAAGTTGGGTAAAACGAAATCCACCTCCATCGGAAAGGCAGTTATCAAAAAAGTTATAAAAGAAAAAGTGAAAAAATGAAAGTCAAAACCACCATAGTTAAAGAAAACAAAATAACCAGAAAGTGGCACCTGATAGATCTCTCCGGTAAGACCCTTGGTCGGATCTCAGTCGAAATAGCCTGTTTGTTGATGGGTAAAGATAAAGCCTCTTTTTCCCTAAATCGTGACGATGGGGACTATGTGGTCGCCATCAATGCTTCCCGGATTGTGACCACCGGCAATAAATTAAAAAACAAAATTTATTATCACCATACTGCTTATACTGGTCACCTTCGGGAAATGTCTCTGAAAAACTTGCTTCAAAAAGACGCCCGCCTGGTCATTTCCCATGGAGTTGCCGGCATGTTACCCAAAAACACTCTCAGACCCCGCCGCCTGACCCGTTTAAAAATTTTTAATGACGCTGTTCATCCCTATGCCGACAAAATCAAGTAAAAAATATACATATGCTCTGGGCCGGCGCAAAGCAGCGGTTGCCACCGTTAAGCTTTTTGTCGGTAAAATCGCCTCTACTGTTAACCGGCTCGATGTCCAAAAATATTTTCCGACCACCTTTATCTTTTTGGAAAAGCCTTTCATTAAAACCGAAACCCAGAATAAGTATTACTATGAAGCCAAAATTGTTGGTGGTGGCAAAGAAGGGCAACGTGAAGCTCTGACCCTAGCCCTCTCCCGGGCACTTAAAATCATTAATCCGGATTTTACCTCAGCTCTTCGCCAAGCTGGTTTACTAACTGTCGATTCCCGGGTCCGGCAGCGGCGCATGGTCGGTACTGGTGGCAAAGCTAGACGTAAAAAACAGTCTCCAAAGCGGTAAAATTAACTGTGTCCGCATTATCTTCACTCTTATTGGGTTTTATTCAGGGTTCAACTGAATTTTTACCCATATCATCATCCGGACATCTTAATCTCACTCAATATTTTCTAAACCTTACCCCATCCTTAACTTTTGATGTTTTCCTTAATACTGCCACCTTGTTATCGGTTCTGGTATTTTTTCGAGGACAAATCAAATATTTTTTATCCAATTTAAAATATATTTTGGTAGCCACCCTGCCAGCGGCATTTATTGGTGTTTTATTAAAAGATCAAATAAGCATCATCTTTTCTTCAATCCACTTTTTACCTCTCTTTTTTCTAATTACCTCTGTTTTTCTTTTTTCCACCCGAACTGCAAAAAATAAATCAGTTCTTAACTACAAATCTGTCTTAATCATCGGCCTAGCTCAGGCTCTAGCCCTTTTACCAGGTGTTTCCCGTTCCGGAGCCACTATCGCTACCGCTCTATTGCTAGGTATTTCTCCGATTGATGCTTTTAAATTTTCTTTTTGTTTATTTATTCCGGTTTCTTTAGGTGCACTTTTACTGGATTCATCGGTAATCTTGTCACCTTCTTTTTCTACGGTTCTTATTTATTCTTTCCTTTTGTCTTTTGCGACCGGTCTTCTATCCCTTTTTCTGCTTCAAAAAATTATCAATCAAAAAACTTTTTGGTATTTTAGTATTTATACTTTCACTGTCAGCATTCTACTCTTCTTTTTATTTTACCTTCGGTAAACTGGCGGATTTTCTTAATAGTCAATCTCAGAGCCCGGTATCGTTGTCTTAAGTCTTTCACTTCCTCAAATATTGGTGACACTACCAAAACTTCCTCAACCTTTTTATTTTTCATGGGTTTCTTAAAGCAATTGTTTTCCAAAACTAACACAAAGTTGATCAATGTCTAGGAGATCAAAACCATGATGTTTCAGGGCCGCTTCAATCGCCGTTGTCACCTCCGATGGCTTTTGGCAGCTGACATGTTTTACCCAAGCCTCATCGTTTACCGCCCGAATCAACCCCTCCGGCTCTACCGGCACACTTTCTACCCCATTTGGGGTTGACTTGGTTTTTACTCCTTTCGGAGTCGTAGGGCTAGTTTGCCCGGTAGTTAGGGAATAAAGTTGATTGTTGGCTACCAAAACCGTAATATCAAGGTTTAATCTGGCCGCGGCAATTAAGTGTGACAACCCTTCTCCATAAACTCCGCCATCACCACCCACCACCACCACTTTCAGTTCCGGTCTGGCTAGTTTTATCCCGACGGCTATCGGGACACACCGTCCATGAAGCGAATGTACCCCAAAAACTTTCAAAAAGTCAGCCATGTTACCGATACAGCCAATGTCGTAAACGATTACCAAATCTTTTAAATCAATTTTTTGGTTAATTATCGCTTGCTGAAGGCTGGCATAAATCACAAAATCCTGGCACCCCGGACACCACGTCGGAATTATTTTTGATTTCAAATGAACTTCATTCATAGTTATGTCTCCCTTTCTTCAAGGGGAGATGTCCGAAGGACAGAGGGGTTTTGAATTTTTAATTCCTCCTTTAATTCATTTGGAAAAAATGGTCTGCCATCATATTTTAATATCGTTTTATCAAATTCAATTTTAAATTCTGATTTTAACAATCTTCCCAGCTGTGCCGTCGCATTGTTTTCCACCAATATTTTTGTCTTAAAAGAATTGATTATTTTCTCAATTTTATTATTTAAAGGCCACAGCATTTTAATTTGTAAATAAGCAAAATCGTTATTATCCCGAATCGCTTCCAAAATTACCCCCTTTGTAGATCCCCAGGAAACTAACAAATTAGAGGCGGATATTTGTCCATAAAGTTTAAAAAAATTGTCTTCATATTTTAAAATTTCTTTTGCCTTTTTTAGTCTTTTTTCTACCCCCGATTTGGCCGCATCAGCTTCTTCTGTCGAAAAACCTTCTTCATCGTGCTCGTAGCTATTATACAAATGAATCCCTTTGCCGGGGATTATTTTTTTGGATTTAATTATTATCGTCTCTTCCTTTTCCGGGTCAGATATATTTTTTGAACCTTCACAAAGTAATTTATCAGAGAGGACTATTACCGGTACATCATATTTATTTGCCAGATTCATTGCTTCTCGTCCCGTTTTCAAACACTCTGACGTATCTCCCGGCGCTAACACAATTTTAGTAAATTCCCCGTGGCCGGAGAATACTGCATAAAGTAAATCTCCCTGCACCGTCCAGGTCGGCATCCCCGTTGCCGGTCCCGGTCTTTGTCCTACAAAGTAAACAACACCAGCCCCAATCATCCCTCCAAAACTAACTGCCTCGTTCATCAGAGCAAAACCGCCACCTGATGTGGCCACAGCCGCAGACGCTCCGGCTATCGATGCTCCGGTAGCTTCATTGGCTACGGCTATTTCGTCTTCCGGATGAACCACGGTCATTTTAAATCTGTCCTGATTTTTAGCTAAAAAATGTAACATACCAGTTGCCGGTGTCATTGGGTAAGCGGCAAAGAAATTACATCCTCCCTTAACCAGTCCCCAGCCAAAAGCTTCATTTCCATCCATTATCGACTCCTTATCTTCGTTATCTTTTACTTTATCGATTTCTGTTTTATTGGAATTTGCGCTGGCCCATCCCCAGCCAATTTCAAAAGCCTCCGGGTTTTTAGGATCATCGCCATAGTAACCGGCCACTATCTTTATAGCTTTTTCCCGGCTTAAACCCAGAATACAACAAATAGCACCGATACTGATGGTGTTGGCATATATTTGTCCCCCTAATTGCATTGTCATGGTCGGTAGGGGAATCTCAAGTAGATTTTTTCCGTCTTCCTCGTGACCCGGCGCTAATGCCACCAGCAAATCCGCCTCTCGGTCAACCATATAGACTTCCTCCGAGCTGATGGTGATTTGATAAGTGTTATGTCCTCCGCGGATCAACGACGGATATTCCGAATAATCGGCAAAATAATATCCCGCCTCGGTTACGATTTTGGCCAGTAACAATCCGGCACTTTTTATCCCCATTCCCGCTGGTCCGGCAATTTTGACAGTTATTCTTTTCACTTTGTTATTTTACCCTGTTTACGCCTTTTTTACCTGTTAGAACTTTGTTTAATGCTTCACGGTAGGCGATTTTCGGCAGACTATCTTTATTTTTGTTTAAATATTTCGCCAAATTTTCCTTGTGATTTTTATACATTGATCTCAATACCCAAGAAACAGCCTTGGTTATTAATATCTCTTTTTCCTGTTTTAAATTATCAATCAAATCTATTGCCAGATTAACTACCTTTTCTTCCTCTGAATGTCGCAAGGCTTTGCATAACAGTACCAAACTGGCTCGCCTCTGTTGAATATTTTTGCTTTTATTAAGTTTCAGTAAAAACTTTTTCCACTCACTCCATCTTCCCAATATTTCCTCTGCCGTAAAGTTTGATTGGCATAAAGTGTCGCATTCTGCCCAGCCACAGGTATATGTTAGCCATTGGCCCAAGCCTTCCAGTTTTATATTTTTTCTATAATCCTTTTTTATTCCGATTAATTTAGCCGCCAAATCAACTTCTTCAAAAGTTTTGGCTTTTGAATACAAATTATCTATCAATTCAAAAAACTCTGTATCTGATAAATCATTTTCCTTCAAAATTTTTCTGAGAT